>NZ_JABFAZ010000022.1:0-2017 GCF_017168505.1 Micrococcus sp. KRD077
TGCTCCGCGAGACCGGCGAGACCGTGGCCGGGGTGCCCGGCGTGACCGACGACGACGCCCGGCGACCCGCCGCCGACGTCGTCGCCTCCCCCGACGGCCGCGGCACCCGCCTGCCCCCGGGCCGCCGGCCCCAGCCGCGACTCGCGGACCTGCCCGCCCTCGTGGAGACGATGCGCCTGTCCGGGCTCGAGGTGTCCCTGCTGGAGACCGGCACACCCCGCCGCACGCTGCCGGCGGGTGGGGAGCTGGCGGCGTACCGGATCGTGCAGGAGGCGCTCACCAACACGCTGCGCCACGGCGGGCCGGACGCGGACGCCTTCGTCACGCTCGCCTGGACGGCGCACGGCCTGGACCTGCAGATCGACGACGACGGCTGCGGCGCCGCCGCCGACCCCGCCACCCGGGGCAGCGGCCAGGGTCTGCGGGGGGCCGCCGAGCGGACGGCCCTGTTCGGCGGGACGCTCGAGACGGGGCCGCGCGTCGGGGCCGGGTACCGCGTGTCCGCCCACCTGCCGTACTCGGCGGTGTGAGGGGTGGCCGCCCCCGTCTCGCCCGCTCACCCCGCCCGACTTGAGAGGATGACCCCATGAGCTCTGAGGAGACCGTCCCCGTCCGCGTGGCCCTGGTGGACGACCAGGCACTGATCCGCTCCGGGCTGGCCATGCTCGTGGACTCGCAGCCGGACCTGACGGTCGTGGCGGAGGCGGGCAGCGGGCGCGAGGCGGTGGCGTCGGTGTCCGTGGCGGGCGCCGACGTCGTGCTGATGGACGTGCGCATGCCGGAGATGGACGGCATCGAGGCCACCCGCGCGCTGCTGCGCCGGCCGGACGCCCCGCGCGTCGTGGTGCTGACCACCTTCGACCTGGACGAGTACGCCTTCGACGCGATCGAGGCGGGCGCCAGCGGCTTCCTGCTCAAGGACGCCCCGCCCGAGGAGCTGCTCGCCGCGATCCGCACGGTGCACCGGGGCGACGCCGTGATCGCCCCGTCCACGACGCGCCGGCTCCTGACGCACATGGCCCCGCGTCTGCGCTCGGACCAGGTCCGCAGCGCCGAGTGCGAGGAGCAGCAGGCGGCCGTGGCGTCGCTGACCCCGCGCGAGCACGAGGTGCTGGTGCTCATGGCGCAGGGCGCCGCGAATCTGGAGATCGCCGCCGAGCTCGTGCTCTCCGAGGCCACGGTGAAGACGCACGTCGGCCGGGTGCTGGCCAAGCTAGGCGCCCGCGACCGCGTGCAGGCCGTGCTCATCGCCCACCGCGCGGGCCTCAACGGCCGGCCTCGGCGGTCGGCCGGGGCGGTCGGCCGGGGCGGCGGGGCCCTTCCCTGAGCCACTCCCCAGGCGCCTGCCAGCACAATCACAGGTCATACCTGGGTATGAGTCGGACGCCCCGAGGTTCATCCTCATGGCCCTGCCGGTGCGCCCACCCCCTCCGCGATGCTGGACGCAGGCCCCGCAGCGGGTCCGCCGCCGGGGTGCACGCGCCGATGGCCGCCCCGGCCCGACGCGCACTGGAGGAGAGGCACCATGACCGGCAGCATCCTGGACCACCCCACCCCGACGACGTCCCGCGCCTCCGACCCAGCACCCCGTCGAGGAAGGCCTGCAGGATCCCCCCGGTGCGGGCCACGACGTCCTCGAGCACGGCGTCCAGCAGATCCCGACGCGTGGGGAAGTGCCGGTACAGCGTCCCCACGCCGACCCCGGCCTCCTGCGCCACCCCGCGCAGGGACATCGCCGCCCCCTGGGTGGCGATGAGACGGCCGGCGGCCGCCAGCAGGTCCTGGCGGTTGGCGCGGGCGTCGGCTCTCATGTCCCCATCATCCCACTCCACCCCGCACCGCCCGGCGGCGGGGACCTGACGCCCTCGGGTCCACGCCTCGCCGGCCCGCCTCATCCCCGGGCATGACCCGCCGCCCGCGGAGGTGGTCCCCTCCTCCGATCCGCCCCGCCGGGTCCGCGCGGGAGAGTGGCCGCCATGGACACCTCTTCCCCCGCACACCCCTTCTCCCCCACGAC
>NZ_JABFAZ010000023.1:0-6835 GCF_017168505.1 Micrococcus sp. KRD077
CCGGGAGACCCCCGTGCACACCTTCACCCCCACCCCCGATGCCGCCGGCAGCGTCGCGCTCTCCGCCGCGCTCGGCGTCCTGCCCCTGCTGACGTTCTTCGCCACCCTCCTCGGTCTGCGCCTCAAGGCCTGGCAGTCGGGGCTCGCCGCGCTCGTGGTGGCCCTGCTCGTGGCCGTGCTGGGCTTCCACATGCCGGCCCACCTGGCGGCGCTGGCCGCCGCCCAGGGAGCGACCTTCGGCCTGTTCCCGATCGTCTGGATCGTCGTGATGGCGCTGTGGTTCTACCAGGTCACCGTGCTCTCCGGGCGATTCGACGACATGCGCGCGATCTTCGACTCGCTCGGCGGCGGAGACATCCGCATCCAGGCCGTGCTCATCGCGTTCTGCTTCGGCGGCCTGCTCGAGGCCCTCGCCGGCTTCGGCGCCCCCGTGGCCATCACGGCCACCATGGTGCTCGGCCTGGGTGTGCCCCCGCTGCGGGCGGCCACCGCCGTGCTGCTGGCGAACACCGCGCCCGTGGCCTTCGGCGCCGTGGGCACCCCCATCACCACCGCGGGCACGCTCACCGGCATCCCCGCCACGCACATCGGCGCGATCGTCGGCCACCAGGCCCCGTTCGTGGCCGTGTTCGTGCCGTTCCTGCTCGTGTTCATCATCGACGGGCTGCGCGGCGTGCGGCAGACGTGGCCGGCACTGATCGTGATCGGCGCGAGCTTCGCCGTCGCCATCTGGCTGGCCTCGACCTACTTCTCCTACGAGCTCACCGACGTCGTGGCCTCCCTGGTCTCCCTCGCCGCCGCCGTCCTGCTGCTGCGCTTCTGGCGGCCGCGGGGCGCCGAGGAGGCCCGCCAGCGCCTCGACGCCCCCGCCCGCGCGGCGGCGCAGGACCTCACCCCCGGCCGGATCTTCATGGCCGTGCTGCCCTACATCGTGGTCGTGGCCGTGTTCGCCCTGGCCAAGCTGGTCCCCTCGATCACCGCGGCCCTGAACTCCGCCACCGCGAAGATCCCGTGGCCCGGGCTCGACGGGCACCTCGTCGACGCCTCCGGCGCGCCCCTGGCGAGCACCGTGTACAAGTTCGAGTGGCTGGCCTCCCCCGGCACGCTGCTGCTGATCGCCGGCCTGATCATGGCCGTGGTCTACTCCCGGTTCGACCACGACGGCCGGTTCCCGCTCTCGGTGGGGAACGCGATCGCCGAGATCGGCCGCTGCTTCGCCCGCATGCGCTGGTCCGCCCTGACGATCGTGATCGTGCTCTCCCTGGCCTACGTCATGAACTTCTCGGGCCAGACGGTCGCCATGGGCACGTGGGTGGCCGGCCTGGGCGCGGCCTTCGTGTTCCTGTCCCCGGTGCTCGGCTGGCTCGGCACCGCCGTGACCGGTTCGGACACCTCCGCGAACGCGCTGTTCTCCACCCTGCAGCAGACCGCCGCCACGAACATCGGCGCCGATCCGGCCCTGCTGGTGGCCGCCAACACCTCCGGCGGCGTCGTGGGCAAGATGATCTCCCCGCAGTCCCTGGCGATCGCCGCGACGGCGGTCGGCATGGAGGGCCGGGAGTCCGAGATCCTGCGCCGCGTGGTGGTGTGGTCGCTCGTGCTCCTGCTGGCGGTGTGCACGCTCGTGTACCTGCAGTCCAACGTGCTGGCGTGGATGCTGCCGGCGGCGGGCTGACCGCCTGCACCACCCGAGCGGGGCGGCGTCCGTCGGTAGGATGGACGGTCGCCGCCCCGCCCCCTCGGGTCGCCGCCCCGCTCGGGTGGTGCGCCCAGGCCCACCCGTGCACGATGACCACGTCCGCCGGGACTTCTCTGCCGAGGAGCCCAACCGGCTGTGGTTGACCGACATCACCGAACACCCCACCGGTGAGGGCAAGCTCTACCTCTGCGCGATCAAGGATCTCTACGCCGGCAGGATCGTGGGGTACTCCATGGCCGGGCGCATGCAGGCATCCCTGGCCGTGAACGCCCTCGAGCAGGCCGTGGCCCGCCGCGGAGGCACCGACGTGGTGGCCGGGTGCATCGTCCACTCGGACCGCGGCTCGCAATTCCGCTCGGCCCTATTCCAGGACGCCCTGACCGCCCACGGGCTGATCGGGTCCATGGGTCAGGTCGGTGCTGCCGGGGACAACGCGGCTATGGAGTCCTTCTTCGCGCTGCTGCAGAAGAACGTGCTGGACCGACGCGACTGGGACACCCGGGACGATCTGCGGGCCGGGATCATCACCTGGATCGAGCGGGCCTACCACCGCCGCCGCCGGCAGGTGCGCCTGGGCCGATTGACGCCGGTCGAGTACGAGTTGATCATGGACCACACGCCCGCAGACCCGGCGTGAAGACGACTGTCACCTACACGTGCACCAGTCCCTACAGAGGCTTCTAGGGCTTCTGAGGTTCACCCAACGCGCTCTTCATGTGCCTCACGCCTGATCGGATGGCATCGCTCACCACACACGCGATTGCGGCGTGTGCCGAACCTCATCAATGTCCTTCGTGCCGCGCCGCATGTTGCACGCGAGATGGGTCAAGATGAGGTTCTCGGGATCGTCCGTTCCTCCCTGAGAGACCGGGATCAGGTGATCCACACTCGGCCCATGAGGATCAGTGCCAGGTACAGACGTATCCACCGCAGAGCCGCAGATGTAGCAATGACTCTGGTCTTTGAGGATGCGCGCCCGCTTAGCCTTCCAAGCGCCGTCGAACGTCCGACGTTGTGCCCGTCTCATGGACCCATCAGGGCCTATCTCCATACTCGGCATGTCGCCTCCTTCAATCGGTCTGTTACCTAGACAGACCGCCAGGACGCCCATTTAGTGATAGCCTCCCCCTAAAGCAATCCTGCCCCCTACTAAGGAGCCCCCATTGGCTGAGATCAAGACCCTCGTCGACGATCTGGACAAGATCACCCCGGCTACGCCTGTGACGTTCTACGTCCGGGATCAGGCATACATGATCGATCTGGGCGATGAGAACGCGGACCGTCTGGAGAAGATCGTCGCCGACTATGAGGAGGCGCTCTCAGAGTTCACCAAGAAGGCCCGTCGTCTGGGCCGCGTGTCTACCGGCTCCTCCTCAGGCACGAAGGGCGAAACCGCCGCTATCCGCGCCTGGGCCAAGGAGAACGGCTACGACGTGAAGGACCGTGGCCGGATTCACGCCGACGTGGTGAGCGCCTACCGGAGCGCCAGTAAGCGCCGCTGACCCCCTCCCCACCTCTTGCCTGCCCCTGAGGCGGAGACGAAAAAGACCCCCACCCATTGCGGGTAGGGGTCTTTTCGTACCTAGGGTCAGGCGTCGGCTTGGACGTGCTCGATTGCGTGACGTAGATGCTCGTCAGTCACTGCGGCGGGATTCTCGCCGGGGCGTGGAGCGGGCTTGTAGGTGAGAGCCGCGTACTCGTAGACACTGCCTACCGTGCCCCCAGAGTCGTTGACCGGAGCGGCGGCAAGTTGGTCTAGGGCGTGTCTGAGAATGGATCCACGGGTCAGCTGAGACCCTGGGGGCATGTCCCGGTTCCAGGTCCTCTCCGATGCCCAATGGGAGCTGATCGCCCCGATGCTCCCAGCCCGGACCGGCCGCGCCGGCAGGCCTTCGCCGATGCCCGCACCATGGTCGAGGCGATCATCTACCGGTACCGGTGCGGAATCGCTTGGAGGGATCTGCCCGAGGTCTACGGGCCCTGGCAGACCGTGTGGACCTGGCATCGGCGCATGGCCGAAAAAGGCACGTGGGACACGGTGTTGGCCACGCTGACCGCCGCAGCTGACGCCGAAGGTCTGATCGACTGGTCGGTCTCGGTGGACTCCACGATCGCCCGCGCCCACCAGCACGCCACGAACATCACCCGCCACACAGGGGGCTGGGTCGAACTACAAGAATCCGCGTGAAGAGAAGAATCCGCGTGAAGAGCCGACCGATCACGGCATCGGGCGCTCCCGGGGCGGGTTGAGCACGAAGATCCATCAGCTTGTGGACGGGACCAGGCTGCCGCTGGTCAGCCTGATCACCCCCGGCCAAGCAGGAGACTCCCCGATGCTGCTGCCCCTACTGGGGCAACTGCGTGTGGCACGGCCTGCAGGCCGGCCTCGCACCCGCCCGGAGGCCGTGCTGGGCGATAAGGCGTACTCCTCCCGGGCGATCCGCACCCACCTACGCGCCCGTGGGATCAAAGCGGTCATCCCCGAACCGGCCGACCAGCAGGGCCACCGCAGACGGCGCGGTGCCCGCGGCGGGCGCCCCGTCAGCCTCGACGCGGCCGCCTACAAGGGCCGCAACGTCATCGAGCGCCAGTACGCGCACCTGAAGCAGTGGCGGGGCCTGGCGACCCGGTATGACAAGTACGCGATCATCTACAGGGCCGCTGTGGTCCTGAATGCTGTGATCGCATGGTCCAAACAATTGTCAGACATGCCCTAGGCCCCGGGGCAACGGGTGTCGCTTCGTCCGGGCGGAGGTCTTCGGGATCGGCTCGCGGTTCAGGTACTGAGGAAGGCTGTCAGCTCTGCGGTGAGCTGCGCGGGGTTGTCCTCGGCCATGTGGTGCCCGCTGTCGATCCGTGCCGTTCGAAGCTCCCCGGAAACCCACGGGCGCCAGATCGCGGCCGGGTCGCCGTAAAGCGTCTCCATGTCGTCGTGGATCGACCACGCGACCAGTGTTGGGCATCCGATCGTGCGGCCGGCGGCGCGGTCGGCCTCGTCGGCGGCGCGGTCGACGTGCAGCCCGGCACGGTAATCCTCGAGCATGGCACGCACGGTCTCGGGGTCGGTGATCGCGGCGACCATGTCGTCGTAGTTCTCCTGCCCTATACGCGCGGCTTCGGGGCGGTACCAGGCGAGCGGGTCGGCGCAGATCACGCGTTCCGCGTGCTCGGTGGCGAAGAAGAACCAGTGCCACCACTCCTCCGCGAAGCGGGCGTCGGCCCGTTCGAGGGCCTCGAGTATCGGGACGCAGTCGAACACGGCGAGGCGCTCGACGCGGTCGGCGTGGTCGAGGGCGGTGCGGTAGGCGACGTAGCTGCCGCGGTCATGCCCCACGACCGAGAACGACTGGTGCCCCAGGGAGGTCATGAGCTGCGCGATGTCCTGCGCCATCGCCCGGTCCGAATACTGCCTGTGCTCGGGGTCGGGGACGGGGCCCGTCGACTGTCCGTATCCCCGGAGGTCGGGGCAGACGACGGTGAAACCCGCTGCCGCGAGACGCGGTGCAACGTGATGCCACGTGGTGTGCGTCCGAGGATGGCCGTGGAGGAGGACGACCGCTGGCCCCGTTCCGCCGATCCGGACGCGAAGCGAGACGTTGTCGGAGACGTCGATCCGGGCGAGCGCGAAGCCGTCGAAGAACATGTGGCCATCCTTCCGAATCCAGGCGCGCTTTGCGCCGACAGGCATGTGATGCCTGATTAGCGTCTCCTTCGGGTACACCCAGTGCGACACATGTGTCACAAAAGGGCCTCTTCGGGCCCTAGTGAGAACCGTGAACCTACGGTCACGTAACTGTCACCTGACCGTGCAGCAGTCCCATACGGACTGTACAGGTGTGCCGCACGCCGTCGGACACTACATTGCACACGTGAGGTCGCAGAGGAGGACTTGTGCAGTCTTCCTCGCGTGTCCTGTGCAATCTTCCCTGCATCTCGACAACTGCTGCGGTGCCGTCTCCGGCGCACCTCCCGCCCCCGTGTGGTCCATGCACATCGCCTCGCCACTGCTGCTCATCCCCCGAACGGAGCCGCCCCTGATCCAGGCCCAGAGGGGTCTCTGGGGCGTGGATCAGGGGCGGCTCGCTGGCCTGGATCTGGCGGGCCTACCTCGAGGTTCCCGTGGATCTGTGGCCGGGCAGTGGCGGCAGATTCCCCTCCCCCTGGCCCTCGTGCGGCTTGGTTTCCGCCGGGCCCCTGGCTGCCTGCTCCCGGTCTGCTCGCCCGCGCACGGCTGCGCTCTGGCTCCCGTCTACCTTCGGTGCTCCTTGGATGCTCGCCGGTCGCTGGTGCTCGTATGGCACGGCTTCCCGCTGGGGAGCTCGCGTGAAGATGTCGCAGCCGCTGGTCTACGTGTCGTAGGGCCCGGCCGGGGGCGTCTCAGAGGCCGCCGTGCGGGGTCATGTCGATCTGTGCAACAACCCGGTTCTGGGTGGTGTCCACGACGACGGTCATGGGGCGCTCGGTCCGCGGCGCGGTGACCCAGGGGTCCTCGCCGGTGGTCTCGGTGGCCACCATGAGCGCGACGTCGACGCGCTCGCCCTGAACGGTCTGCGCGCGCGACTCGAGCACCTGCACCGACGTGTTGGCCTTGGCCTGTACGAAGCGGTGCTGGGCGTCGGATTCCCAATCCCGATCGACGTCGAGCGTCTTCAGCAGCTCAGGGCTCACCGTGGGCGCCAGCGCCTCCCGCCACTGCTGCCGGCTGGTCTGCCACGTGCGCGCGTTCATGGCCTGCGCAAACCTGCTGGCCACGTCCTCGGCACGCTTGCGGGCGTCGGGGTCCAGGCCCTGGACGGCTCGCTCCTGGGCGGCCTTCTCCACCTCGATCTGGGAGCTGCGTGCCGCGCTGACCGATGACGGTCTGACCTGGGCGTTTCCAGATTTCGACGGCCCCGTGGAGGGGGTCGTTTCCCGATTCGTTTCCTGACTCGCAGCGCTGGCCGGGGCGGTGCTGGCCGACGGCTGAGGCCAGGCCCCGGCCGTGGAGTTCGCGGCCGCCGTGGGGGTGGGGGCCGGCGCCTCCGGCGTCTGCTCGCCGGGGGTGCCGGTGAGCAGCCACGCGCCGGCGCCTGCCGCGCCGAGAGCGCCGACCAGGAAGGGCCAGGCCCGCCCCGTGCGGGGCTGGGGGTCCTGGGG
>NZ_JABFAZ010000024.1:0-21704 GCF_017168505.1 Micrococcus sp. KRD077
GCCCGTGATCTGCCGGAGCCGGTGCCGGCCCGGCAGATCACGGGCCGCTCGCTCATCGTCGTCGCCGTGCTGCTGCTGGCCGCCGTCCTGGTGGCCCCCACGCTGCGCGCGTTCCTGAACCAGCAGCTGGAGATCTCGGCCGCGCGCGAGGAGATCGCCGCCATGCAGGCCCAGCGCGAGGACTACGAGCGGCGGATCCAGCTGTGGGACGACCCCGCCTACGTGACCCAACAGGCGCGCGAGCGTCTCGAGCTGGTCATGCCGGGGGAGACCCTGTACTCCGTGACGGGGCGGCCCTCCGAGACCGACACCGATACCGAGACCGAGGACACGCCCGCCGCCGACGCGGACGAGGTCGTCAACACCCGCCTGCCGTGGGCCGAGGGCCTGTGGGACTCGGCCGTCCGCGCCGGGCTCGAGCCCCCGAGGACACCATGACCGTCAGCCCCCGCCCCGCCCAGGACCGCACCGTCACCGAGCAGGACCTGGACACCCTGTCCCGCCAGCTCGGCCGCCCGGTCCGGGACGTCGTGGAGATCGGTGCCCGCTGCCTGTGCGGCAACCCCCTCGTGGCCACCACCGCGCCGCGGCTCTCCAACGGCATCCCGTTCCCCACGACCTTCTACCTGACGCACCCCGTGCTGACGGCGGCGGTCTCGCGCGTGGAGGCGGACGGGGAGATGGCACGCATGAACGACCGCCTCGCCCAGGATCCCGCGCTCGCGGCCGCGCACCGCGCGGCGCACGAGGCCTACATCGCCGAGCGGGACCGGGTCGGGGCCGAGGCCGGCACGGGGCCCGTCCCGGAGATCGCCGGGGTCTCGGCCGGCGGCATGCCCGAGCGCGTGAAGTGCCTGCACGCCCTCGTGGGCCACGCGCTCGCGGCCGGGCCGGGGGTGAACCCGCTCGGTGACGAGGCGATCGCCCTGGTGGCCCCGTGGTGGACGCCCGAGGTCTGCGCGTGCGAGGGCGCGTGGGACGAGGCCGCGGCGGTGCCCACGAAGGACCTGTCCCGGCACGTGAGGCACCTCGAACGCGTCGCCGCGCTCAAGGAGGTCACGGTGGCCGGCGTGGACTGCGGCACGAACTCCATCCGCCTGCTGATCTCCCGGCCGGCCGGGACGGATGAGACCACCGGCGCCGTGGCCGACCCGACGGCGCCGCTGGCCGACGTCGTGCGCGAGATGCGCGTGGTGCGCCTGGGCGAGGGCGTGGACGCCACCGGCGCGTTCTCCGACGCCGCGCTGGAGCGCACCTTCGCGGCGGTGGACGAGTACGCCCGCCTGGTCCAGCGCCACCACGCCGGCCGGGTCCGGTTCGTGGCCACCTCCGCCAGCCGGGACGTCTCCAACCGGGCCGCGTTCGTCGACGGCGTCCGGGAGCGGCTCGGCGTCGAGCCGGAGGTCGTCTCGGGCGCCGAGGAGGCCGCCCTGTCCTTCGCGGGCGCCGTCTCCGCCGTCGAGACCGCGGACCTGGGCCCGGAGGACCTCGTGCTCGTCGTGGACCTCGGCGGCGGCTCCACCGAGCTGGTCGTCGGCACGCCTGCGGGCGAGGTCGTGGGCGCGGTCAGCCTGGACATGGGCTGCGTGCGGTTCACCGAGCGTCATCTGCGCTCCGACCCCCCGACGTCGGACGAGGTCGCCGCGGCCCGCGCGGACGCCCGCCGCCTCCTCGACGACGCCGCCGCCCGCCTGCCGCTGGAACGCGTGGCCCGCGTAGTCGGCGTGGCCGGCTCGGTGACCACCGTGACCGCCGAGGCCCTCGGGCTCAGCACGTACGAGCCCGAGGCCATCCACGGCGCGCGCCTGCCGATCGCGGAGTTCCGCGCGGCGGCGGAGGGCCTCGTGGCCGCGACCCGGGCCGAGCGCTCCGAGCGGGGGTTCATGCACCCGGGACGGGTGGACGTGATCGGCGCGGGCGCGCTGCTGTGGAGCACCGTCCTGGAGCGGGTGGCCGAGACCGCGGGCGTCACCGAGGCCTGGGCGAGCGAGCACGACATCCTGGACGGGATCGTGCTCTCGCTGCGGTCCTGATCACGGCGGCGGAAGATGGAGGGGCGGGGCCGGTGCGTGCGTAGACTGGCGGTATGTCTCTCACTCCTGAACTGTCTCCCAAGCCGCGCCTGCTGATCGTCGGCGGCGGCTACGCCGGTTTCCAGCTCGCGAAGGAGCTGCAGACCAAGGTCAAGGACCGCGGCGGCGTCGTGACCGTCGTGGACCCGCTGCCGTACATGACGTACCAGCCGTTCCTGCCCGAGGTCGTCGGCGGCCACATCGTGGGGCGCAACGTCGTCGTGGACCTCGCCACGCATCTCAAGGACGCCGAGGTGCTGCGCGGCACCGTCGTGAAGGTGGAGCACGCCCGCCGTGTCGCCACCGTGCGCGGCGAGGACGGCCACGAGTTCGAGCTGCCCTACCAGGACATCGCCATGACCGCCGGCGCCACCACCCGCGTCTTCCCGATCAAGGGCCTGGGCGAGCACGGCATCGGTCTGAAGACCGTGGAGGAGGCCGTGACGCTGCGGAACCAGATCCTGGAGCGCCTGGACGCCGCCTCCCTCATGGTGGACGCCGAGGCCCGTCGCCGCGCCCTGACCTTCGTGGTGGTCGGCGGCGGCTTCGCCGGCATCGAGACCGTGGGCGAGATGGAGCACCTCATCCGCACCGCCGTGGAGCGCAACGAGCGCCTCTCCCAGTCGGAGATCCGGATCGTCCTCGTCGAGGCCATGGGCCGCATCATGCCCGAGGTCTCCGAGGAGCAGGCCCAGGGCGTGGTGGAGCACCTGAAGGACCGCGGCATCGAGGTCCTGCTCAACACCTCGCTGGGCGACGCCACGGACGGCGTCATGAAGCTCGTGGCCATGCCCTCCAAGGAGGAGGCGGAGACCTTCGCGGCGGACACCCTCGTGTGGTGCGCCGGCGTGGTGGCCAACTCCGTGGTCAAGAGCACCGACTTTCCGGTGGACGACCGCGGCCGCGTGGAGGCCACCCCCACCCTGCAGATCAAGGACGGCGAGGCCGGCGCGCTCGAGGGTGCGTGGGCCTGCGGCGACGTCTCCGCCGTGCCGGACCTGACCGGGGCCGGCCCGGGCGGCTTCTGCGTCCCGAACGCCCAGCACGCCATCCGTCAGGCCAAGCGTCTGGCCGCCAACTACATGGCCGTGCGCCACGGCGAGGGCGAGGTGCAGGAGTACGTGCACAAGTCCCTGGGCACCGTGGCGGGGCTGGGCTTCGGCCGCGGCGTGGGCAACCCGCTGGGCACCAAGATCGCCGGCATCCCGGCGTTCCTGGCCCACCGCGGCTACCACGGCTACGCGATGCCCACCCTGGAGCGGAAGTTCCGCATCCTGTCCGGCTGGGTCGCCGAGACCCTGTTCGGCCGTGACTCCACCTCGGTGGCGGGCCTGGACACCCCGTTCAACCCGTTCCGCCGCGCCGCGGGCGTCGAGCTCGAGCCCGGCCGCTTCGAGCGGCAGCGGGCCCTCGAGTCCTCGAAGGGCTGATCCCGCAGCCAGCGGGCCGCCGGCCCCGTCCGAGCGCATCGGGCGGGGCCGGCGTCGTCCGCACCCGGGCCCGCGTCCACGGGCCCGCCACGCCCCCGTGGCCCAACTGGCAGAGGCGGCCGACTTAAAATCGGCGTGTTGCGGGTTCGAGTCCCGCCGGGGGCACCCCACGCGCCCGGCTCGAACCGCAGTCCCGAGGATCACGGGCTGGGGTTCGAGCCGTGTCGGCGTTCACGGCCCCGGTGAGCGCGTCCTGCGCCTCATCCGTGCCGAGAGGCTCCGGGGACGTCAATACGCGAAGTGGATCTGCGCCCGGTGGCGGGTGGGCGTCTCGATCTCATCGAGGACGGCGCGGGCGAAGTCGGCGCCGCTGATCGCGGACTTCCCGTCCTGGTCGAACAGCGCGACCTCGCCGGAGACGCGGTAGCGTCCGAGCGCTTCCCCGGGCGCGTGGGAGCCGAACTCTGCGGCCGGGCTGACGAACAGCCAGTCCACGTCGACGGAGCCCGTGGCGAGGTCCGTGAGGATGTCGTTCATCTCCCGTGCTTCGGCGGCGAACTCCGGGGGCAGGTCGTCACCCTCGACGAATCGCGGGGCGCCCTGCGCCGGGCGGAGAGAGCTGAATCCCCCGATCCCGACGAACCGGGCGCCGTTCGTGGCCGCCGCCTGGGCGAGCGAACGGTAGGCGTCGCGCAGCTTGCCCGCATTGTCCCCTCGCGGTGAGAGCGCGGCGACGACGACCTCGGCCCCCGCGATGTCGGGGACGGACCGGGTGAGGTCGCCGGTGACGTATCGGACGCTCTCCGCCTGCGTCCCGGGGGCCGTTCGGCTGATGGCCGTGACGGTGTGGCCGCGACGCGCGGCCTCGGCGACGATGGCGGCTCCCGCGTACCCCGTCCCTCCGACAACAGTGATTGCAGTCATCTCGGTGCTTCTCCGGCTCTTCACGAACGAGGGTGTAGTCGGTTGAGCGCGTCGGTGGCCGGGTAGGGGTCGAGGTCTCCCGGATGATGGAAGTTCTTCACGCTCGCCATCCCGAAAGACCTCGACGTGCTCCACCCTACTTTCGCGACCCCTGACCTGACCACGTTCTGCCGCCTTGACGAGCTCGGCCTCGTCGCCGTCGGCCAGCTGATCGAGCCGGATCGGGCCACGATCGAATGCCGCGTCGTCGAGGACGACCCGTGGTGTCGGAAGTGCGGTGTCGAGGGCGTGCCGCGGGACACGGTCACGCGTCGACTGGCGCACGAGCCGTTCGGGCACCGGCCGACGACCCTGCTGGTGCGGGTGCGCCGGTACCGGTGCGGACACTGCCGGCGCACGTGGCGGCAGGACATGACGCGGGCAGCGGCGCCGCGTGCGAAGATCTCCCGCGGCGGCCTGGAGTGGGCGCTGCGGGGCATCGTCATCGACCACCTCACCGTCACCCGCGTCGCCGCAGGTCTCGGGGTGTCCTGGAGTGCCGCGAACGCCGCCGTCCTCGCGGAAGGCAAGCGGCGCCTGATCGACGACCCCGCCCGGTTCGACGGGGTCACCACGATCGGTGTCGACGAGCACGTCTGGCGACACACGAGGCTGGGCGACAAGTACGTCACCGTGATCATCGACCTCACCCCCGCGAGGAACAAGACCGGGCCGGCGAGGCTGCTGGACATGGTCGAGGGCCGCTCCAAGGCGGTGTTCAAGCAGTGGCTCGCCGCCCGCCCTGCGGACTGGGCGAAGCGGATCGAGGTGGTCGCGATGGACGGCTTCGCCGGGTTCAAGACCGCTGCCGCCGAGGAACTCCCCGACGCCGTCCCCGTCATGGACCCGTTCCACGTGGTCCGCCTCGCCGGCGACGCGCTGGATGTCTGCCGGCGTCGGGTCCAGCAAGACACCACCGGTCACCGCGGGCTCAAGGGCGACCCGCTCTACAAAGCCCGCCGCACCCTGCACACCGGGGCGAGCCTGCTCACCGACCGGCAGCGGGCACGCCTGGACGCAGTGTTCGCGAGCGAGGAGCACATCGAGGTCGAGGCGACCTGGGGCATCTACCAGCGCATCGTCGCGGCCTACCGGGAGCCCGACAAGAAGAAAGCGAAGGCGATGATGCAGGAGGTGATCGCTACGATCAGCAGCGGCGTTCCCGCGGCGCTCGTCGAGGTCCGCAAGCTCGGCCGGACCATGAAGCAGCGGGCGGGCGACATCCTCGCGTTCTTCGACCGCCCCGGCACCAGCAACGGCCCGACCGAGGCCATCAACGGGCGGCTCGAACACCTCCGCGGCTCCGCCCTCGGCTTCCGCAACCTCACCCACTACATCGCTCGGTCACTGCTCGAAGCCGGAGGGTTCAGACCCGCGCTACACCCTCGTTCGTGAAGAGCCGCTTCTCCATCCGTTGTGTGATCAGTGGGTGGTGGTTACTGTAGGAGACCAGGCGATGTTCGGGAAGGAGGCACCTTGTGGTAACCATGAGGCAGGCGGGAGCGAAGCGCGGGAATCCCTACGAGCAGGGGTGCCCGACGCGCCATATCCTCGACCGGATCGGTGACAAGTGGACGGTCCTGATCGTCGGGGCGCTGGGAGAGGAGAGCCTCCGGTTCTCCGAGCTGCGTCGACGGATCGAGGGGATCTCGCAGAAGATGCTCACCCAGACCCTGCGTGCCCTCGAGGAGGACGGCCTGGTGACGCGTACGGTCTACGCGGAGGTGCCGGCGCGGGTGGAATACCGGCTCACCGAGGCCGGGCACAGCCTCCGGGCCCCGCTGCAGGCGCTGGAGGAATGGTCGATCACGCACCTCGCCGATGTGCTGCACGCTCGCAACCACTACCAGACCTGACGCGCACCGCCCTGCCGGAAGAGTCGATCAACCGGACTGAGTGGGGCCCGCGGTGCGGATGAGGGCGCTTCACCTCTGCGCCCACCGTGAACAGCCGGTGAACCGGCGCGGATCCACGCTCCGCCCCGCGCGCGGACGCAGACATCCCGATAGGATCGTGCTGAACCCCGGGGCACGAGCGCTGCTCACTGCGGCGGCGTGCGACCGGGCCGACTCGACCCGAAGGAGCGAGCCGTGGCGAATCCGGTCATGAACTCTCAGAACTTCCAGCAGCAGATGCAGGGCGGCGGACAGGCGCAGCCCGGTTGGTACCAGGGCGGGCAGCAGTCCGCGCAGTCCCCGTACGGCCAGCAGCAGAGCCCGTACGGCCAGGCCCAGGCGTTCGGCGCCGGCCAGGCGGCCCAGCAGTACGCGCACCAGCAGTCCATGGAGGACGCCTTCCGCGCGCCCTCCGCCGGCCCGGAGCAGACCGGCCGGATGACCTACAACGACGTCGTCGGCAAGACCGGCCTGATGCTCGTGCTCGTCGTGGTGGCGGGCGCCGTGGGCTGGTTCTCGCCGGGCCTGATGATCATCGGCGCGATCGCCGGCCTCGTCCTCGGCCTGGTCAACTCGTTCAAGCGCGAGCCCTCGCCCGTGCTGATCATGCTCTACGCCCTGGCCGAGGGCCTGTTCCTCGGCGGCATCTCCGCCGTGTTCGAGGCGGCCTACCCGGGCATCGTGGTGCAGGCCGTGCTCGGCACCTTCTCCGTGTTCGCGGTGATGCTGGCCCTGTACACCTCGGGCAAGTTCCGCCCCACCCCGCGCATGACCAAGATCGTCATGACGGCCATGCTGGGCTACCTCGTGTTCATGCTCATCAACCTGGTCCTGACCTGGACGGGCATCGCGAACCTGCGCACCGGCGGCCTCGGCCTGATCATCGGCGCGATCGCCGTGCTGCTCGCCGCGTACTCGCTGACGATGGACTTCGAGATGGCCGCCGTGGGCGTGAAGAACGGCGCCCCGCAGAAGTACTCCTGGTCCGTGGCCTTCGGCCTGACCGTGACCCTGATCTGGCTGTACGTCGAAATCCTGCGCATCGTCGCCATCCTGCGCGGCAACGACTGACCGGCGCCCCGTCCCCGCACGGAGACCCGCACCGCCGCCCCGGTCCTGCACAGGCCGGGGCGGTCTGCGTCCGCGAGGGCGTAGATTGAGGGGGTCCCTCGCCGCCACTCAGGAGGTCCCGTGACCGAGACCAGCGACCTGCCCGCCTTCGGGGCCCCGGACGCCACCGGCACCCAGCACCGCCTGCACCGCGGGTCCGCGGAGGCCGTCGTCGTCGGCCTGGCCGGTGCCCTGCGCAGGTACCGCGTGGCCGGCGTGGACCTCACCGAGCCGTACGGCCCGGACGTGGTCCCGCCCGCCGCCAACGGCATCCAGATGAGCCCGTGGCCGAACCGTGTCGCCGGCGCCCGCTGGATCCTGGACGGCGTCGAGCAGCGCCTGGACGTCACCGAACCCGCGCGCGGCCACGCCAGCCACGGCCTGCTGCGCAACACCCACTTCGTCACCGAGACGTTCTCCGCCCACGCGGTGACCCTGCGCGGTGAGATCCACCCCCAGCACGGCTGGCCGTTCCGGCTCACCCACCGCGTCACGTACGAGCTCGAGGCGGACGGCGGCCTCACCGTCACCGCCGAGGTGCAGAACCACACGGACGCCACCGTGCCCGTGGCGGTCGGCGCCCACCCGTTCCTGCGGATCGGGGACGTCCCGACGGCGGAGCTGAGCCTGCGTGTGCCCGCGGACGCCTGGATCCGCACGGGGGAGGACCTCATCCCCGTGGAGACCCTGCCGGTGGACGGCACCGACCTGGACTTCCGCCGCGGCCGGGCCGTGGGCGAGGCCGCCCTGGACGTGTGCCTCACCGGCCTGACCCCGGACGCCGACGGCCGGCACCGCCAGACCCTGCTCGCCGCGGACGGCCGCGCCGTGACCCTGTGGTCCGACCACGCGTTCGCCTACACCCACGTCTTCGTCACGGACCGGCTGCCCGGCCGTGACACGGCGCTCGCGGTGGAGCCGCTCACCGCTCCCGCGGACGCCCTGAACTCGGGGGAGGGCCTGCACCGGCTCGCCCCGCACGCCCGCTGGAGCGTCCAGTGGGGTCTGACCCCCCATGTCCCCGACCACCCACACGAGGAGGATCGCGCGTGAGCTCGACCCTGGCGGCCCAGACCAAGATCAACAAGGACGTGCCCTACGGGCTGACGGTGGCCGCGGCCTGGTCCTGGCGGCTGGTGGCCGTCGTCATCGGCATCGGCGTCGTGGTGTACCTGCTGGGCTTCGTGAGCCTCGTGGTGATCCCGATCCTCGTGGCCGCGCTGCTGGCCACCCTGCTGGCCCCGGTGTTCCAGGCGATGCGGCGCATCAAGGTGCCGGGCGTCGCGGCCGCCCTGCTGTGCGTGCTGCTGTTGGTCGTCGTCGTGGTGGGCCTCATGGGGCTCGCCGGTCAGCAGATCGTCCAGGGCTTCGCCGAACTGGGCGACCAGCTGGGCCAGGCCGTCGACGACGCGATCGCCTGGCTGGCCGGCGTGGGCGTGGAGATCCCCCGGTCCGGTGCCGGGCTGGAGGGCCTGTGGCAGACGCTGCGGGACAACTCCGCCACGGTCATGAACAGCGCCGTCTCGTTAGGCTCCACGGCCGTCAACATCGGTGCGGGCCTGTTCATCGCCCTGTTCTCCCTGATCTTCTTCCTCTACGACGGCGACCGCATCTGGCGCTTCCTGCTGATCTTCGTGCCGAAGGCGCACCGGGCCACCGTGGGCCGAGCGGGCCGCTCGGGCTGGCAGTCGCTCGGCTCCTACGTGCGGGTCCAGATCTTCGTGGCGTTCATCGACGCCGTCGGCATCGGCATCGGTGCCCTGATCCTGGGCGTGCCGCTGGCCATCCCGTTGGCCGTGCTCGTGTTCCTGGCCTCGTTCATCCCGATGATCGGCGCCACCCTGACCGGCGCGATGGCGGTGCTCCTGGCACTGATGTCCAACGGCCTGGTCAACGCGCTGCTCATGCTGGGCGTGGTGCTGCTCGTGCAGCAGATCGAGTCGAACGTCCTGCAGCCGCTCGTGATGGGCAAGGCCGTCGCGCTGCACCCGCTGGCCGTGTTCCTGGCCGTCGCCGCCGGCTCCACCGTCCTCGGTCTGGCGGGCGCCGTGTTCGCCGTGCCGGTGCTGGCCTTCGTGAACAGCTTCGTCCGCGCCCTCACCGCCGACACCCCCGAGGAGCTCACGGAGCGGACGGGCCACGCCCTCGAACCGGGCGGCGCGGAGGACGAGGCGGCCGGCTCCCACCGGTACCGCCCCTCGGCGCACGAGGACGCCGCCCTCGCCTCCGAGGCCGACGCGGGCACCCGGCACGGGGACGACGCCTGATGGGCGCGGCGCAGGCCACGAACACCCCGGACCGGACCGGACCGACGCCGTCGCCCCGGTGGGTGCGGCCCGCCGACGGTCCGCCGGCCCCGGCAGAGCTGCCCGTCACCCTCGAGGAGATCGAGCGGGCGCGCGAGACGCTGCGCGGGATCGCCGAGCGCTCCCCGCTGCAGCACTCCCGGGCGCTCTCCCGGGCCGTGGGCACGGACGTGCACCTGAAGTGCGAGAACCTGCAGCGGGCCGGCTCGTTCAAGGTCCGCGGCGCCTACGTGCGGATGGCGCAGCTGAGCGAGGAGGAGCGCGGCCGCGGCGTCGTGGCCGCATCGGCCGGCAACCACGCCCAGGGCGTCGCCCTCGCGGCCGCCAAGCTCGGCATCCGCGCCCGCATCTTCATGCCGCACGGTGTCGCCCTGCCCAAGCTGCAGGCCACCCGGGACCACGGCGCCGAGGTCGTCCTGCACGGCTCCACCGTGGACGAGTCCCTCGCCGAGGCGCAGCGGTGGGCCACGGAGACCGGTGCCGTGTTCATCCCGCCGTTCGACGACCCGGCCGTGATCGCGGGCCAGGGGACCGTCGGCCTCGAGATCCTCGACGTGCTGCCGGACGTGGACACCGTGATCATGGGCATCGGCGGCGGGGGGCTCATCGCCGGCACGGCCGTGGCCCTCAAGGAGGCCGCCCGGCGTCGTGGGCGCACGGTGCGCGTCATCGGCGTGCAGGCGGCCACCGCCGCCGCGTTCCCCGGCTCCCTCGAGGAGGGCCGCGTCCAGGTGCTGGAGAGCGTGTCCACCATCGCGGACGGCATCGCCGTCGGCAGGCCCGGGGCCCTGCCGCTGCGGATCGCCGCCGAGCTGGTGGACGCCGTCGTGACCGTCACGGACGACGAGATCGCCGCGGCCCTCGTCCACCTCCTCGAGCGCTCCAAGCTCGTCGTGGAGCCGGCGGGCGCCGTCGGGGTGGCCGCCCTGCTGGCGGGCCGCACGGCGGACCTGGGCTTCGAGCTCGGCACCACCGCCGTGATCCTCTCCGGCGGGAACATCGATCCGATGCTCATGCTGAAGTCCATCCAGGCCGGACTGTCGGCCGCGGGGCGCTACATGACCGTGCGCATCCCGCTGCGGGACCGCCCGGGCGAGCTGGCCACGATCTCACGGATCATCGCGGACACGGACGCCAACGTGGTGCGCGTGGACCACACCCGCGTCGGCCCGGAGCTGTCCATGGGCGGCGTGCACATCACGATCGACATGGAGACCCGCGGCGCCGAGCACTCCGCCCAGGTCCTGGAGGCGCTGCGCGCGGCCGGCTACAGCCCGGCCCCGCTGCCCTGACCGGGCCGGCTCAGGCCGCGGAGCCGGCGGCGGCCGCGGTGACGGTGCCGCAGGTCCCGCCCACCGCGCGGCGCACGGCCTGGACCAGGAGGTCCTCGCGCGTCAGCGTCTCGATGCGGCGGACCATCTCGCGGCGGTCGTAGCGCTCGTGGGCGCCCGGCAGCAGGCGTCGGGCGAGGTTGAGGTGCTGCAGCACGCCGAGCAGGAGCACGTCCTCGCCGGAGGGCTCGGCCTCGTCGAGGACCACGGCGGTCAGGTGCGCCAGCAGCTCGGTGCGCTCGGTCCCCCGGGGGACGTGCCGGGTGGCCAGGAAGGCCTTGCGCTCGGTGAGGCGGCCGGTCTCGGTCAGATGGGCGACGACGGCCTTGCGCAGGTCCGGCTTGCCGGCCGCCACGGTGGCCACGAGCGGTCGGCCGGCCAGGGCGTCGACCTGTCCGAGGGAGGAGTCCAGGACGGGGTCGCCGGTGGTGCCGGCCGCGGTCACGAGCACGCGGGCCCGGTCCACGGGGACGTCCTCGAGGGTCACGATCCCGGCGGACCGGTGGTCGGCCAGCGCGGCGGCCGCGAGGGCAACGCGGTGGTGGGAGGGGCTCTCGGAGCACCCGTCCTCGCGGGTGAGCAGCAGGTGTGCCTTCTCGACGGTCAGCATGGGGCCAGAGTAGCAACGGGGGCGCGGTGGGACCCGGGACGGACGACGGCCGCGGCCCCTGGAGGGGACCGCGGCCGTCGTCGGAGTCGGGGTCGGTCAGCCGGAGTAGGGCTGGACGTCCTTGACCTCGACCTTGATGTCCTTGCCGTTCGGGGCGGTGTAGGAGACCTTGTCGCCCTTCTTGGCGCCGTTGATGGCCTCGCCGAGCGGGGAGCGCTCGGAGTAGACCTCGAGCGACTCGTCGTCCGCGGCGATCTCGCGGTTGCCGAAGAGGAACGTCATCTCGTCGCCGGCGACGACGGCGGTCACCACGGTGCCCGGGTGCACGGCGCCGTCGTTCTCGGCGGCCTCGCCGACGCGGGCGGTCTCGAGCAGGTGCTTCAGCTCGGCGATGCGGCCCTCGTTCTTGGACTGCTCCTCGCGGGCGGCGTGGTAGCCGCCGTTCTCCTTGAGGTCGCCCTCATCGCGCGCGGCCTCGATGCGCTCGATGATCTCCTGGCGACCGGGGCCGGAGATGTGCTCGAGCTCCTTGGAGAGGCGGTCGTACGCCTCCTGGGTCAGCCACGGGGCGTCGGACTGGCTGGTGGTCATGCTCTGTTCCGCCTTTCTGTCTCGGGTGATGCGGAGTCCGGGGCGCGGCGCACCGTATCCGGTGCGCGATCCGCGTCCGGCGGACGCGCCCGCATGCGAAAGACCCCGCCGATCAGGAGGACGCGCGTGACCCGAGGGCTCCGTGCGACGCCTGCCTGACTCACCGGCGGGGCGGGAATGCTCCGACGAGTCTATCCGGGCGGCGTGCGTCACACCAAAGGCGGCCGCTACGCCGAGGGCGGAGCGGCCGGGAGGGCTCAGACCTTGCGGCAGGTCTCGACGACGCCGGAGTCGCCCCGCACCACGGTGCGCACGTCCACGGTGTAGCGCTGCTGCGCGTCCGAGGGGGAGTCCCGCTGGTCGGCCGGCAGGGTCTCCAGGCGGACGGTGCGGAAGCCGACGGGGGCGGCGTGGGAGTCGGTGACGAGCACATCGCACTCGGCCTGCACGCCCTCCGGGACGGAGGCCTGGAAGGTGACGGTCGCGTGGCCGTCGTCCTCGATGGTGAAGCCGACGTCCTTGTACTCGATGGCGCCCACGGACATGTTCAGGCCGATCCACACGGACAGCAGCACGGCCACGACCAGCCCGAGCCCGCCGAGGCCCGCCCACAGCCGACGACGGCCCGGACGCGTGTGGTCCGTGCCGTACCGGTTGGCTAATGTGGGGTCCTGCGCGCGGACCGCGGGGGCGTGGTGAGACATCCCCTCCACCCTAGCCGCTGCCCGCCGCCGGAGGCCGATGACGACGTCGGCCTGGACCCCCCACGCCGCCGCCCCCGCGGCGGCTCCGCCATCCGGACAGGAGTGTGCGATCCCCGTGACCGATCAGACCCCCCAGGCCCAGCCCGCCGCAGGCACCGCCCTGCCGCCCTCCACCGGGCTGCGTCTCATGGCGGTGCACGCCCACCCGGACGACGAGTCCTCGAAGGGGGCCGGCACCATGGCCGCCTACGCGGCGGCCGGGGCCGAGGTCATGGTCGTCACGTGCACCGGCGGCGAGGCCGGCACCCTGCTCAACCCGTCGTTCGGGGACACCACCCGGGCCGACCGGGACATCGCGGCCGTGCGCCGCGAGGAGATGGCCGAGGCCGCGCGCATCCTCGGCATCCGGCACGCCTGGCTCGGCTTCCTCGACTCGGGCCTGCCCGAGGGGGATCCGCTGCCCGCCCTCCCGGCGAACTGCTTCGCCGAGGTCCCGCTCCAGGATGCGGCGACCCCGCTGATCTCGCTCGTGCGCCGGTTCCGCCCGCACGTGCTCATCTCCTACGACGAGGTCGGCGGCTACCCGCACCCGGACCACCTGCAGGCCCACGCCGTGACGATGGAGGCCTACCGGGCCGCGGGCCTCGCGGACGAGTACCCCGAGGCCGGGCCCGCGTGGGAGGTCTCCAAGGTCTACTACGACTGCGGCTTCAACCCGCGGAAGTTCCGCACGATGGCCGCGGTGGCCGAGGCCGACGGCGAGGACGTGCCGTTCGCCCGACGCCTGATGATGTTCGACGCGATGGACGCGATGCGCGAGGTGCTGCGCCGCCGCGAAGCCGGGGAGGACGTGCCCGACCCGGAGGTCATCCCGCCGTGGGTCACCGCGGACCACGACGTCACCACGCAGGTGGACGTCACCGGCTTCCTCGACGAGCGCGATGCCGCCCTGCGGGCGCACCGCACGCAGATCGACCCCGACGGCATGTTCTTCGACGCCCCCCACGACCTGCAGCGGCGCGCCTGGCCGTGGGAGGACTTCGCGCTGATCGACTCGCGCGTGCCCTCCGAGCTGCCGGAGCACGACCTCTTCGCCGGCCTGCGCTGAGCCGACCCGGCTCGGGCCGAGCGGCCGGGGCCGGTAGAGTGGGGCGGCGTGACACCCCTGTCTGGCCTTCCCCTCGTCCTCACCGCGCTCGCGGCCGCGAGCCCCGCGCCGGTGCCCGCCGTCCCGGAGCCGACGCTGCGCCCCGGGCTCGAGGAGGCGGAGGTCACCCCCGGCATCGAGGGGTTCCTGTTCACCGCGCTCATGGTGGTCATGGCGATCATCGTCCTCCGCGTCATGGTCCGCTCGGTGCGCCGCGTCCAGCAGCGCTCCCCGCAGGCCGAGGCCATGCTCGTGGAGCGCCATCAGCAGCACCTGCCGGACGAGGTCCGCGCGGGCGGCGAGCACCTGGACGCGGACTCCGAGGACCGGCTGCGCCGCCTGCAGGAGAAGTACCCCGGCTACCTCCAGGAGCCGGCCCCGGAGCCCCAGGCCCCGGACACCGGACGCGACTGACCGTCGTCGGGCCCGTGCACGCCCGAGACTCGACGCCGGAGACTCCACGCCCGAACCCTTGAGGCCCGCAGACGCGCCGCTACGGCATGGACGTAGCGGCGCGTCTGCGGGCCTCGGCGCTGCCCGGCGGGGCGCAGACTCCCGTCCCCGACACGCTCAGGCGACGACGAGCACCGCCCGGTAGATGGCGACGGCGTGGCACACGAAGCCGGCCACCGTGAAGGCGTGGAACAGCTCGTGGAAGCCGAACCACTCGCGGTGGATCGTGGGGGCCTGCAGCGCGTAGCAGACCGCGCCCGTGATGTACGCGACGCCGCCGGCCACGATCAGCCACCCCGCCGCCGCATCCGCGGCGAAGAAGTCGCCCAGGTAGAGCAGCGCCGCCAGCCCGAGGGCCACGTACACCGGCGTGTAGAGCCAGCGCGGCGCGTCCGTCCACAGCACCCGGAACGCGACGCCGGCCACGGCCCCCACCCACACCAGGGTGAGCAGCACGCGCGCCCGGTCCGGAGCCAGCAGGGCCAGGGAGAGCGGCGTGTAGGTGCCGGCGATGACCAGCATGATGTTCGTGTGGTCCAACCGCTTGAGGACACGGGAGACCACCTCGTTCCACTGCACCAGGTGGTACGTCGCCGAGACCGCGAACAGCAGCAGGCCCGTCACGGCGTAGACCGCGCTGGCCCACCGCAGCGTCGCGGTCGGCGCGAGCACGATGAGCACGATGCCGGCCGCGAGCGTCAGCGGCGCCATGACCGCGTGGATCCAGCCGCGCAGTCGGGGCTTGTACAGCGGATGGTCGGGGTCGCGGATGCGCTCGATGCGCCAGCGCAGGCGACGGGCGGCGTCGGTCTCGCGGAGGGGTGTCACAGGGTCCATGCCTCCATTGTCGTCGGTCGGCCCGGGGCCGGGGCACGGGATGGTCGCTGTGTGCCGCGCGCGTATCCTGGAGGCTCGCAGGACCGTCCGAGAGGGGAGCGCGCCGTGGGTCGACCCGAGGCCTTCTACCGCCTGTACGAGCGGCGGCTGACGCGCGGCCTGGACCCGGAGCGCCTGCCCCGGCACATCGGCGTGCTGGTGGACGGCAACCGTCGCTGGGCCCGCGCGTTCGGGGCGTCCACGCAGCAGGGCCACCAGGCCGGAGCTGAGCGCATCCTCGACTTCATCGGCTGGTGCGACGAGGCCGGCATCCCCGTGGTCACGCTCTACATGCTCTCCACCGAGAACCTGCGGCGTCCGGCGGAGGAGCTCGCCCCGCTCCTGGAGATCATCCAGACGACGGCGGAGCGCCTCGCCCAGCCGGCCGAGGGCCGCGCCCCCGTCTGCGTGCAGCCGGTCGGCGCGGTGGACCTGCTCCCCGAGCCCATGGCGCGACGGCTCGCCGAGGTCGCCGAGCAGACCAAGGGCCACGACGGCGTGCACGTGAACGTGGCCGTGGGCTACGGGGGCCGCCAGGAGATCCTCGACGCCGTGCGCGAGCTGCTGCGGGACGAGCACGCCCTGGGCCGCAGCGCGGCGGAGGTGGCCGAGTCCGTCACCGTCGAGCAGATCGCGGACCGGCTCTACACGCGCGGCCAGCCGGACCCGGACCTGGTCATCCGCACGTCCGGGGAGCAGCGGCTCTCCGGGTTCCTGCTCTGGCAGTCCGCGTACTCGGAGTTCTACTTCTGCGAGGCCATGTGGCCCGCGTTCCGCAAGGTCGACTTCCTGCGTGCCCTGCGCGACTACGGCAGCCGTCAGCGCCGGTTCGGCACCTGACGGTCGGCGCGGCCCCACCACAGGCCCAGCAGCACCCCGACGACGGCCCCGGCCAGGTGGCCGGTCCACGAGATGCCGGGGGCCGGCAGCAGGCCGATCAGGCTCGAGCCCAGGTGCGTGAGCGCGACGAGCACGGAGACGACGACCGCCCCGAACCGCCGCACCGCGATCCCGTAGACGACCAGGAACGCGATCAGCGCGTACACGATCCCGGAGGCGCCGATGTGCACGCCCGGGGTGCCGATCACCCAGGTCAGCAGGCCCGAGCCCAGCCAGGCGCAGACGAGCAGGGCCACCGGCCGGCGCGAGACCAGGGCGGCCAGCGGACCGAGGACGAGCAGCGCCGTCGTGTTGCCGATCAGGTGGGCCCAGCCGGCGTGCAGCACGGGGGAGAACAGGACCCCGTCGAGGCCGCCGAGGCGTCGCGGGATCAGGCCCACGCCGGGGATGATCACCCGGCCGAGGAAGATCAGCACGACCTGCGCGACCCACATGGCCGCGATCAGCACGGCGGTGGGCGCGACGGCGCCCAGCAGGCGGCCGCCGGCGCGCTCGGCCAGGGTCGGGGCGGGGGCCCCATGAGCATGCACCGCCCGGCAGATCGGGCAGGCCGGGGGACGGGCGGTGCATGCTCATGGGCCCTCCTGGGGACGGGGAGCGGGCGGCCGTCGGGACGTCGGCGGCGCGTCTCCAGTGTAGGGAGCGCGGGACGCCGGGGCCGTGGCGGAGCCCGGACGGACCGTCACCGCGACTTCATCCCGGGTTCACCGTGCCGGGCCCCGGCGGACGACGCCGCTTCCTAGCGTGGCCCGTGGGCGGACCCCCGCCCGCACGGTTCACCGGCACAGGAGGCAGACATGGTGGCAGAGCTCGTGGAGCACGCGCAGACCCGGCAGGAGCCGTCGAGCCGGCCGGGCCAGGCGCGTGCCGAGGCGGGGCCGGCGGAGGCGACCGGCCTGCGGACCTACGTGGTGGACACGTCCGTGCTGCTCTCGGACCCGCGCGCCCTGCTGCACTTCGCCGAGCACGAGGTGGTCCTGCCGCTCGTGGTGGTCTCGGAGCTCGAGGCCAAGCGCGCCGACCCCGACCTCGGCTACTACGCGCGCACGGCCCTGCGCCTGCTCGACGACCTGCGCGGCCGCCACGGCGCGCTGGACCAGCCCGTGCCGATCACCCCCGAGGGCGGCACGCTGCGGATCGAACTGAACCACGTGTCCGTGGACGTGCTGCCCCTGGGCATCCGCGGCACGGACAACGACTCCCGCATCCTCGCCGTCGCGAAGGCGCTCGCGGACGAGGGCGCCACGGTCACGGTCGTGTCCAAGGACCTGCCGATGCGCGTGAAGGCGGCGGCCATGGGCCTCGCCGCGGACGAGTACCGCCACGAGCTCGTGCGTGACTCGGGCTGGCGCGGCACCGTCTCCCTCAGCGTGGCGCAGGAGCGGCTGGACGCCCTCTACGACGACGGCGAGGTCGACCTGGCCGGCGTCCCGCTGGGGACCCTGACCGGCACGGGCGTCGAGACCGGGCCGGGGGAGGCCCCGGCCGAGGCGGACCGCCTGCCGGTCAACACGGGGCTGGTGCTCACCGCGCCCCGGGGCTCCGCTCTGGCCCGGGTCGGCGAGGGCGGCCGGGCCCGCCTGGTGCGCGGGGACCGCGACGTGTTCGGCCTGCACGGCCGCTCCGCCGAGCAGCGGCTGGCGATCGAGCTGCTGACGGATCCGGGCGTGGGCATCGTCTCCCTCGGCGGCCGCGCGGGCACCGGCAAGTCCGCGCTGGCGCTGTGCGCGGGCCTCGACGCCGTGATGGAGCGCCGCGAGCACCGCAGGGTGGTCGTGTTCCGTCCGCTGTACGCCGTCGGCGGCCAGGACCTGGGCTACCTGCCCGGCTCCGAGGGCGACAAGATGGGTCCGTGGGCGCAGGCCGTGTTCGACACCCTGGGCGCGCTGGTCTCCCCGTCCGTGGTGGACGAGGTGGTGGACCGCGGGATGCTGGAGATCCTGCCGCTGACGCACATCCGCGGCCGTTCGCTGCACGATGCGTGGGTGATCGTGGACGAGGCGCAGTCGCTCGAGCGGAACGTTCTGCTCACGGTGCTGAGCCGGATGGGCCGCAACTCGAAGGTGGTGCTGACCCACGACGTCGCCCAGCGGGACAACCTGCGCGTGGGCCGGCACGACGGCATCGCGGCCGTGGTGGAGCGCCTCAAGGGCCACCCGCTGTTCGGGCATGTGACGCTGACCCGTTCCGAGCGCTCACCGATCGCCGCACTGGTCACGGACCTGCTGGAGGAGGGCCGGGCCTGAGCCGGCCGGCGGGGTCGGGCATGAAAAAGGGGCCGCTGCCGAAGCAGCGGCCCCCGGCGGGGGTGCTCGGCCCCGCGGAGGGGGGGATGGGGGACCGAGGAAGCCCGCCACCATGGCCCCTTTGAAACGGGATTGAGGCCATGGGGTCTGTGTGAGCCCCGCACATCCATGAGACGGCCGGAAGCTCGTGACTTCAGAGTAGACCCACGCGAGGGCTCATCGCAATGGGCGGCTCCGGTTGCGCTGTGGGCAGAACACGGGGTGGCCGGACCGTGAACGCGAGGTGGCCTGATCGCCTGTGGACGACGGCCCGGCGGGTGCGCCGCCCGACCTAGGCTGGGCGCATGAGCGGGGTGGGATGGGCGTGGACGCACGGCGCGCCGGCGACGGCGGTGCTGTGGTCCCTGGGACTGGTGTGGTTCGCGGTGTGCACGGGCGTGCTCGTGCGCACGGACCTGCGCGAACATCGGCTGCCGAACCGATGGACGCTGCGGCTGGCGCTGGGCGGGTTGACGATGATGACCGGGGGAGCGCTGCTGGCGGGCCGGGGTGACCTGACCCTCTGCAGCCTGCTGGGCGGTCTCGGTTACACCGTGGCGATGCTCGCGCTGCACGTGCTCAGCCGCGGCGGCCTCGGGATGGGCGACGTGAAGCTGGCCGGCGGGCTGGGCGTGTACACGGGGGTGCTCGGTCCGACGGCGGTGCTCGCCGCCGGGGTGGGCGCGATCCTGCTCGGCGGCGTCGTGGCGGGGCTGCTGGTCCTCGCGGGCCGGGCGACGGGGCGAACGGCGCTGCCGTTCGGGCCGGCGATGGTGGCGGCGGCCGCCGGAGTGCTGGTGCTGGCGTGAACGTCGAGCGGCCGCCCTCCGCACGGGAGGACGGCCGCTCGGCGTCGTGGCCCGGGAGGCGGCGTCGCGCCGCTCACCGAATCCGCCGGATCACTCCGGGTGGGTCATGGACATGGTGTCCAGGGCCTTGTCCAGCTGCTCCTCGGTGATCTCGCCGCGCTCGACGTAGCCGAGGTCCACGACGGCCTCGCGCACGGTCATCTTGTTCGCGACGGCGTGCTTGGCGATCTTGGCGGCGGCCTCGTAGCCGATCACCTTGTTCAGCGGGGTCACGATGGACGGCGAGGCGCCGGCGAGGAAGGCGCAGCGCTCCTCGTTGGCCTCGATGCCGTCGATCATCTTGTCCGCCATGACGCGCGTCGTGTTGGCCAGCAGGCGGATGGACTCGAGCAGGTTGGCGGCCATCACGGGGATGCCCACGTTGAGCTCGAACGCGCCGTTGGTGGAGGACAGGGCGACGGTGGTGTCGTTGCCGATCACCTGGGCGCACACCATGATCGCGGCCTCGCAGATCACGGGGTTGACCTTGCCCGGCATGATCGAGGAGCCCGGCTGCAGGTCCGGGATGGCGATCTCGCCGAGGCCGGTGTTCGGGCCGGAGCCCATCCAGCGCAGGTCGTTGTTGATCTTCATGAGCGAGAACGCGATGTTCCGCAGCTGGCCGGAGGCCTCCACGAGGCCGTCACGGTTGGCCTGGGCCTCGAAGTGGTTGCGGGCCTCGGTCAGCGGCAGACCGGTCTCCTCGGCGAGCAGCTCGATCACGCGGGCGGAGAAGCCCTTCGGGGTGTTGATGCCGGTGCCCACGGCGGTGCCGCCGAGCGGGACCTCGGCCACGCGCGGCAGCGCGGACTGGATGCGCTCGATGCCGTAGCGGACCTGCGCGGCGTAGCCGCCGAACTCCTGGCCCAGGGTCACCGGAGTGGCGTCCATGAGGTGGGTGCGGCCGGACTTCACGACGCCGGCGAAGGCCTCCGCCTTCTTCTCGAGGGAGACGGCCAGGTGGTCCAGCGCCGGGACGAGGTCGTTCACGAGGGCGGCGGTGACGGCCACGTGCACGGAGGTCGGGAACACGTCGTTCGAGGACTGGGAGGCGTTGACGTGGTCGTTGGGGTGCACCTCGTCCTCGGAGCCGGCCTCCTTCAGTGCGCGGGTGGCGAGGGTGGCGAGCACCTCGTTGGTGTTCATGTTGGAGGAGGTGCCGGAGCCGGTCTGGAACACGTCGATCGGGTACTGGTCGTCGTGGTCGCCGGCGATGACCTGGTCCGCGGCGGCGACGATGGCGTCCGCGCGCTCCTGCGAGATGATGCCCAGCTCGGCGTTCGCCTTGGCCGCGGCCTTCTTGACCTGCGCGAGGGCGTGGATGTGGGCGGGCTCGAGGCCCTTGCCGGAGATCGGGAAGTTCTCCACGGCGCGCTGGGTCTGTGCACGGTAGAGCGCGTTCACCGGCACCTTCACCTCGCCCATGGTGTCGTGCTCGATGCGGAACTGCTGATCGGTGTTCTCTGCGGTCATGGTCACATCCTAGGACGGCGTGGGCGCCCGGTGCCGCACCGGACGCCCGACGTCGTCAGACCGCCAGGTCGCCGTGCACGCGGCCCGGTCGCGCGGTGCCCTCGGACAGCGAGTAGGTGAGCCCGACGACGGCGGTGCGCCCGGACTCGACGGCCGCGCGGACGGACTGCGAGGTCTCCAGGAGGTGGTCGCAGGTCTGGTCCACGTGCTCGGCCACGAACTCGTCGACCTCCTCCAGCCCGCGGCGACGCCCGGCCAGCACGGACGGGATGATGCGCTCCACGAGGGGGCGCACGAAGCCGCGCGGCATGGTGCCGGAGATGTAGGACTCGACCGTCGCCGTGACGGCGCCGCACGAGTTGTGGCCCAGGACGATGACGAGCGGGATCTCCAGCACGTCCACGCCGTACTCGATGGAGCCCAGCACGGCGTCGTCGATCACGTGGCCGGCCGTGCGCACCACGAACACGTCGCCGAGGCCGAGGTCGAAGATGATCTCGGCCGCCAGGCGCGAGTCGGCGCAGCCGAAGATCACGGCGACCGGGGCCTGACCGGCGGTCAGGTCGCTGCGCCGCTCGGCGTTCTGGTTCGGGTGGCTCGGCTCGCCCGCCACGAAGCGGCGGTTGCCCTCGGCGAGGACCTCCCACGCCTCGGCGGGGGTCAGGTCGGAGGTGGGGACGACGACGTCGGGGGCCGGCGTCGTCTCGGGG
>NZ_JABFAZ010000024.1:21804-27012 GCF_017168505.1 Micrococcus sp. KRD077
AGAGACAGGGTGTGGGGGGTCATCGGGTCTCCTTCGCGACGCCGTGCGCCAGGTCTTCGAGGACGGCCTGGTCGCCGGTGGTGGTCAGCACCACGGTGCTGCCGTCCACCTCCGCCACGAGCCGTCGCTCCGGCTTCTTCGGATCGGCGTGGAGGTCCCACGCGATCCCGTCGATCTCGATCGTCTCCGACGTCGGGACCTGGTCCACCCGCAGGCTCACCCAGGTGGGGTCGACGTCCTCGGCCTGCTGCAGGCCCGCGAACACCGTGTCCGTGACCACCCAGCCGACGTCCCACGTGGAGACGCCGTCCAGCTTCTGCAGGCGGGCGTAGTTGGCGTACCAGGACTCCGGTACCTCGGGCGCCAGGGCCGGCAGGTCGCCGTCGTCGTGGGGGATCGTGGCGGCCTCGGCGGCGACGTCGACGCGGTCCTCACGGGGCCGCTGCGGCGGCTCCGGGTTGAGCAGGAGGACCACGGCCACGATCGCCAGCAGAGCCGCCAGGGAGAGCACCATGGCCATCCACGGCTGCCGGGCCCGCTGCGCCTGCGTGGCGGTCAGGACGGGACGGGGGGCGGGGGCGTGGGGGTCGGCGGAGCTCACGGTCAGCATTGTGCCACCCACGGGAGGCCGCCCCCGTAGGATGAGGACCGGGGCAGAGCCGCCCTCACGCCCCGTCTCGTGCGGACGGAGCGCCGCGAGCAAGGATCGGAGCAGCGATGACCAGCGCGTCCTCGGAGAAGACCGGCTACGAGAATCACGTCCCGGACCGCAACCTGGCCATGGAGTTGGTGCGAGTGACCGAGGCGGCGGCCATCGCCGCGAGCCCCTGGGTGGGTTACGGGGACAAGAACAAGGCGGACGGCGCCGCGGTGGACGCGATGCGCGCGTTCATGGACACCGTGGCCATGGACGGCACCGTGGTGATCGGCGAGGGCGAGAAGGACGAGGCCCCCATGCTGTTCAACGGCGAGCAGGTCGGCGACGGCTCCGGCGCCGCCGTGGACGTGGCCGTGGACCCGATCGACGGCACCCGCCTGACCGCCATGGGCTACAACAACGCGCTCTCCGTCTTCGCGGTGGCCGAGCGCGGCACCATGTTCGACCCGTCGGCCGTGTTCTACATGGACAAGCTCGTGGTGGGCCCCGAGGCCGCCGACTTCGTGGACATGCGCCTGCCGGTGAAGCAGAACGTGAACCTCGTGGCCAAGGCCCTGGACAAGCCCGTCTCGCAGGTGACCGTGTGCGTGCTGGACCGCCCCCGCCACGAGGGCCTGGTCAAGGAGATCCGCCAGGCCGGCGCCCGCGTGAAGTTCATCCTGGACGGCGACGTCGCCGGCGCCATCGCCGCCGCCCGCCCGGACACCGGCGTGGACATGATGATGGGCATCGGCGGCACCCCCGAGGGCATCGTCACCGCGTGCGCGATCAAGGCCACCGGCGGCATCATCCAGGGTCGCCTGGCCCCCACCGACGACGCCGAGAAGCAGAAGGCCCTCGACGCCGGCCTCGACCTCGACGCGGTGCTGACCACGAACGAGCTGGTCACCTCCGACCACTGCTACTTCGCGGCCACCGGCATCACCGACGGCGACCTGCTGCGCGGTGTGCGCTTCGCCGACGGCCGCGTGCACACGCAGTCCATCGTGATGCGCTCGTCGTCCGGCACGGTCCGCACCGTGGACGCCGAGCACGACGTGAAGAAGTGGTCCAAGTGGCTGGGGGACCGCGACGCCCGCTGAGCCCGCGGGCCGGTCTGCCGGGCTCAGCCCCGCGGCAGGCCGGCCACGTGCACCGTCGCCGGGGCGCCGGCCGCGGCGCGGACGGCCAGCGGGCCGGACGCCGTCTCCGCGGCGGGCAGGAACACGGCCTCGCCCGGGCCCAGCTCGATCTCCTGGCCTGCCAGGGCCAGGCTTGCCGTGCCGCGGGTGACCACCGCGATCCCGGGCCCGTGCACGTCGAGCCCGTGGACGGCGTCGTCCTCGAGCGTGGCCTGGAGCAGCTCGAACTCCTCGAACGGCGGGCGGAAGGCCACCACGGAGTCGGCCACGCGCTCGGGCTCGGTGGAGGGCACCGGCAGCGCCTCGAAGGTGACCACGCGGCGCAGCTCGGGCACGTCCATGTGCTTCGGGGTGAGCCCGCCGCGCAGCACGTTGTCCGAGGCCGCCATGACCTCCACGCCCAGCCCGTGCAGGTACGCGTGCACGTTGCCGGCGGGCAGATGGATGGCCTGACCCGGGGCCAGGTCCACGCGGTTGAGCAGGATGGCCACCACCACGCCGGGGTCGTCCGGGTGGTGCTGGGCGGCCTCGAGGGCCGTGGCCAGCGAGGGGTCGCGCTCGGCCAGGTCCGGCGCAGCCCGCAGCACGTCCACGACCTGCGCCACGGCGCCGGGGGCGCCCCACACGGAGTCCGGGTCGAGGATCGAGGTGAACGCGTCCTCGAGGTCCCCGGCGGCGAGGGCCTGGCTGATCCGGGCGGCGGCGATGGCGACGGCGGACGTGTCCCCGTCCGCCCGCTCCGTGAGGGCACGGGCCAGGGCCTCGAAGCTGTCCGAGGAGACCTCGGGGGAGCGGAAGCCGCACATCGCCGAGAAGGGGGTCAGCGCGAGCAGCATCTCCGGCTTGTGGTTCGCGTCCTTGTAGTTGCGCTCCGGGGCGTCGACCGGCACGCCGGCGGCCTCCTCCGCGGCGAAGCCCGCGCGGGCCTGCTCCAGGGTGGGGTGCGCCTGGATGGACAGCGGGGCGCCCGCGGCGAGCAGCTTCATGAGGAAGGGCAGACGGCCCTCCGGCGCGGCGGGCCCGAGACAGCGCTCCGGGTCCGCGGCCACCACCTCGTCCAGGCCGACGTGGGCGCCGTCCGCCACGACGGCGACGCACGGGGCGCCCGGATGGTCGCCCAGCCACAGCTCGGCCTCGGGGCGGCCGGTGGGCTCGCGTCCCTGCAGGTCGGCGAGGAGCGTGGGGGAGCCCCAGGCGTAGTCACGGATCACGGGCTTCAGGACGTGCATGCGCCCAGCCTAGGTCAGCCCGTCGGCCCGCGCGTCGCGCCTCACGGGGCGGGGACGCACAGCCCGTTGGTCGAGGACGCGTGGTTCAGCACGTCCTCCTGGCCCAGGTCCTCGGCCGTCATCAGGTCCTCGGCGGTGAAGGGCTCGCCGTCGGAGCGGGTCGGCGGGGCCGGCCACGTGGCCGGGTCGTCCTCGTCGACGTCGGGGGCCTGCGTCTCCTGCGCGACGACGGCCAGCACGGTGAGCAGCGGCGTCGCCGGGACGCCGGTCGGCTCCGACCCGGCGGTCACGGACTCGTCGGCCAGCATCTCGTCCACGCGGCGGTGGACGAGGTCGTAGTCGGGGTAGGTGGTGAAGTGGGTGCCCGTGTCGCCGAAGTCGGGCGGGCCGATGGTCAGCCGCCGCATCTTCTGGCCGCGCGAGCGCTCGGCGAGGTCGACGAACGTGCCGAGCTGGGACTGCGGCAGGTCGGTGGTCACGATCTGCTGGCCCGCCGCGAGGATCCCCGCGAAGCGGGTGAGCACGGTGGCGGGGCTGAACTGCTCCAGCATCGCCGCCTGCATGCACTGCTGCCGGCGGATGCGGGCGTAGTCGGTGGACCAGTGCCGGGAGCGGGCGAAGGCGAGCGCGTCGTCGCCGTTGAAGTGGTGGGTGCCCGGCTCCCACCAGATGTTGCCCCAGACGCCGTCGGGCCGGACGCCGCGGTGCACCACGTAGCCGCCGCTGACGACGTCCACCCCGCCCATGGCGTCGATCAGCTGGGCGAAGCCGCCCATGTCCATGAGGGCGTAGCCGGAGACGTCCAGGCCGAGGATGCCGCCGGCGGCGTCCTTCATGGCCTCGGCGCCGGGGTGCTCGGCGTCCGGGTAGAGGTCTGCGTGATGCTCCTCCACGTCCGTGTAGAGGGCGTTGAGGATGCACTCGTCGCCGCAGTCGAAGCCGTTCGGGTAGACGTCCCACAGCGGGGAGCCCTCGATGAACGGCACGTCCTGGAGGTTGCGGGGCAGGGAGAACATCACGATGGCGCCGGTGCGGGCGTCCACGGAGACCACGTGCATGGAGTCCGGGCGCAGCCCCTGCCGGCCCTCGCCGGCGTCCGCGCCCAGGACCAGGATGTTGTAGCGGCCCTCGGCCTCCGGGACGGCCGGTCCCTCCTGGAAGACCTCGCCGAGCGCCCCGCGGCTCGTGTTCGCGGCCCAGCCGCCGTAGAGCAGGGCGCCGCTGGTGAGCACGAGCGCGAGCGCGGTGACCGCCGCCGTGATCTTCCGCGCGCCGGGGGCGAGCAGGTGCAGCCGGATCAGCCGGAACGTGTCCACCCACAGCACCGCCCAGCCCACCGCCAACGCCGCCAGGACCACCGCCAGTCCGAGCAGCACGCCGTCCCGGGCCATGAGCGAGATCAGGCTCGCGCGGGAGACCAGCCACCACAGCAGCCCGAGGAGCAGCACGGCCCACACGGTGACGGTGACCCGCAGCGCCACGCGGCCGAGCCGGCGGCTGCCGGCGACGAGCTGGGCGCCGCCGGGGACCAGCAGGGTCAGCGCGGTGAGGATCAGCGCCCGACGGGTGCGCTCGGTGGGGGAGGCGACGCGCGGGTCCCGAAGCGGGTCGGGCTGCGCGTGACCGGCGGGCACGGATCCGGGGGCGGTCGACATCAGCGGTCGGCGGCCATCCGCTCGCGCAGGCGGGCTCCCTTGGCCCGGGCCTGGGCGTTGAGCTCGTCGGCGTGCTCGGCGAGGGCGGCGCGCAGGCGGTCGCCCTCCGCGGTGTCGGCCGAGGCGAGGATGCGGGCGGCCAGCAGGCCGGCGTTGCGGGCGCCGTCGATGGAGACGGTGGCCACCGGCACGCCGGCGGGCATCTGGACGATCGAGAGCAGGGAGTCCATCCCGTCCAGGCTCGTGAGCTTCACGGGTACGCCGATCACGGGCAGGGGGGTGACGGCGGCGAGCATGCCGGGCAGGTGGGCCGCGCCGCCCGCGCCGGCCACGATCACGCGGATCCCGCGCCGGTGCGCGCGGGCGCCGAACTCCACCATCTCGTGGGGCATGCGGTGCGCGGAGACCACGCCGACCTCGACGGGCACGTGGAGCTCGCGCAGGGCCTCGGCGGCCGCGCTCATCACGGGCCAGTCGGAGTCGGAGCCCATCACGACGGAGACGACCGGGGCGTCGTCCTGCAGGGGCTGGGCAGGGGTCTGGGG
>NZ_JABFAZ010000024.1:27112-43469 GCF_017168505.1 Micrococcus sp. KRD077
GGTCTGGGGCGTGGCGGTCATGGGCGGGCCTCCGTCTCGGTGCCGGTGGTGGGGGCGTCCTCGCGCAGGAGTGCGGCGGCGGACTCGGCGGTCCGCACGGCCTCCTCGAGGCTGAGGCCGTGGTCCGCGACGACGTTGACGTGACCGACCTTGCGGCCCGGGCGCACGTCCTTGCCGTAGAGGTGGACCTTGGCCTGCGGGTGGGCGGCGAGGGCCGCGACGCTGCCGGCATGCAGGTCCTCGCGGGCGCCGCCGAGGACGTTCTTCATCACGACGCCGGCCCCGCGGGGGGCCGTCTCGCCCAGCGGCAGGTCGAGCACGGCGCGGACGTGCTGTTCGAACTGGCCGGTGACGGCGCCGTCCATGGACCAGTGGCCGGAGTTGTGGGGGCGCATGGCCAGCTCGTTCACCTGGAAGCCCGGGCCGACCCCCGGCGTCTCGAACAGCTCGACCGCGAGCATGCCGGTGACGTCCAGCTCCTCGGCGAGGCGGACGGCCGCGGCGGTCGCGGCCGCGGCGACGGCCGGGTCGAGGTCCTGGGCCGGGGCGACCACGAGGTCACACACCCCGGCCACCTGGACCGAGTCGACCACGGGGTAGACGGCCACCTCACCGGAGGGGGTGCGCGCCACCTGCGCGGAGAGCTCACGGGAGAAGGGGACGAGGGCCTCGGCCAGCAGCGGGGTGATGCCGGCGCCGAGCCACGCGGCCAGGGTGCCGTCCGCGGCGGAGGCGCGGGCGTCGTCGGCGTCGTCGAGCTTGAGCACACCCTTGCCGTCGTAGCCGCCGCGGGGGGTCTTGAGGATCATCGGCCAGCCGTGCTCGTCGCCGAAGGCGAGGACGGCCTCGAGATCGTCGACCGGTGCCCACGCCGGGTTCGGCAGGCCCAGCCGTTCGACGGCGGCGCGCATGACCAGCTTGTCCTGGGCGTGCTGCAGCGCCTCGGGGCCGGGGCGCACGGCGACGCCGGCCTCCTGCAGGGCTCGCAGGTGCTCGGTGGGCACGTGCTCGTGGTCGAAGGTGACCACGTCCACCGTGGCCGCGAACGCGCGCAGGTCCGCCAGGTCCGCGTGGTCGCCGACCACGTGGGGGGCGACCTGGGCCGCTGACGCGTCCGCGGCCTCCGCGAGCACGCGGAAGGGCACGCCGAGCTCCGCGGCGGCGCCCGCCATCATGCGGGCCAGCTGCCCGCCACCGATCACACCGAGTCGAGGGGAAGTCACCCGCACAGGGTAGTCGGACCGGCTGAGAACTCCGTCACGGAGGGGCGGCCGATGCCGGATCCGGGGAGGTCGCGCCCCGGGGGCGCGGCTACAGTGTTCCCCAGCCCTGCGCGGGTCCGCCCCGCGTGCACACCCCCGTCCCGAACCGAGGAGCCCACGCCCATGCTGTCCGATCTCTGGGGCCGCCTGACCGGGATGGTCTCCCTGCTGTGGCGGGAGGTGGCCAAGTTCGGCACCGTCGGTGCGGCCGCGTTCGTGGTGGACTCGCTCGTCTTCTGGTGGATGATGACCGGCCCGCTCGAGGGGTCCAACGTCAAGGCCAAGATCGTGGGCGGCGTCGTCGCCACCCTGTTCAGCTGGGTCGCCAACCGCTACTGGACGTTCCGGGACAAGCGCTCCTCGAACAAGACGCGCGAGCTCGTGATGTTCCTGATCATGAACGCGATCGGGCTGGGCATCCAGGCCGGCTGCGTGGCGATCGCGCAGTATCTGATGGGCGTGACCGACCCGACCGGCCTGTTCATCGCCGGCAACGTGATCGGCCTGTTCTTCGGCACCGTGTTCCGCTACTTCGCCTACCGGTTCTGGGTGTTCAAGGAGGAGCTGGACGTGGAGCCCGGCTTCGTCAACGACCTCGCGATCATCACGGGCCAGATGCCCGTGCTGCGCGAGGACCAGCTGCCTGCACACGGCCGGCACCACACCCCCGACGCCGGGGTCTGAGCGCCCCGGCCTGACCCCGTCGCCCCGTCAGGGGCGCACGGTCACCGCCCGACCCGCGTCCCACGCCTCCAGCGCGGCCCGCACTCCCGCCCACGTCAGGCGGGGGCGCGGGCCGTCGTCGTCCGGGGCGACGTCGGCCCCGGTCGGGATCGACGCGGGCCGCACGTGGTCCACGGGGCCGGGCAGGGCATCCGGCTGGGCGCGGATCTCGGCGGCCACGTCCACGACGGCCGGGTCGGCGGCCGGGCCGTCGAACTCGGGCTCGAGGCCGCGCGGCAGGGCCACGGCGAACACGGTCACGGCCGGGTCCGGCCACGCCTCGGGCCGGTCCGTGAGGACGGCGGCGGGGGAGTCACCCTCGAGGGCGGGCTCGGCCTCGGCGCAGAGCACGCCGAGGGCGAGGGCGTGGGAGAGCCAGTGGACGGGCAGGTCCAGGGCGACGGCGTCGCCCGCGCCGATGCCCTCGGCGCCGAGCAGGCCCGCGAACTTGGCGGCCCAGTTCACGGTCACGCGGCCCGAGAGCTCGATGCGCTGGTCCACCGCGCCGGGTTCGTCCGGGGCCCCCGGCTCCTGGACGAGCGCGGGCCGCGGGGAGGAGGCGAGGCGGAGCACGAGGGGGCCGGTGGACCGGGGTGCGGAGAGGGAGACCATGGGCCCAGTGTGGCACCCGCCCGGTTTGACTCGGCATGAATCACACCGATGTAATGAACCCGGGCCAATGGTCCCGGCAGGAGGGGCCCGCCGGCTTGCCCGGCACCCGCGCGGACCGCACGATCACCCGGCCCACACCGCCACGTCGATCCCGGGAAGAGGCGTCACACATGGAGCAGACCCAGCGAGTCGAGGACGCGCACCGCGCCGATCCCGCGCAGGCGCCGGCGCCTCGTCCGCGGAGCGTCCCCAGCGACTGGTTCCTCGACCCCGCCGACCCGCAGGCCGGCGTCTCGGGCGCGAGCCTCGAGGACCAGGCGACCGCCTTCCTCACCGCCCACGACCTCGACGACGAGACCGGCACCCCGGCCGCCACCGTCACCGCCCTCTTCCCCGGCGACGCGCGTCCGGTCGAGGCCGTGCCCGTCTCCCAGGACTGGGCCGCGATCCCGGGCGTGACCACGGAGCCCGTCGAGGGCGAGCTGGCCTGGCAGGCGGACGCCCTGTGCGCCCAGACGGACCCCGAGGCGTTCTTCCCGGAGAAGGGCGGCTCCACGCGGGACGCCAAGCGCGTGTGCGAGGCCTGCACCGTCAAGGACGCGTGCCTGGAGTACGCCATGGCGAACGACGAGCGCTTCGGCATCTGGGGCGGGCTCTCCGAGCGCGAGCGTCGCCGCCTGCGCCGCGCCCGCGCCTGACGCACGGCGCCCGTCCGTCGGGCGCGGTGCCCGGCGCGGACCGCCCGGTCCGGGCTCAGCCGCGGCCCCAGCTGGGGTCGAGCACCTGCGGGTCCACGCCCAGCGCCTCGGCGCAACGGCTCAGCGCCACCCCGTAGACGGCCCCCTCGAGGTCGGCCGGGTCGGCCGCGTCCCGCAGCGGCCGCTCGAACAGGGTGATCAGCACCCCGTCCCGGCCCTGCCGCTCGGCCCGCGCGAACAGCGCCTCCTCATCCCGTTCCCGGCCGGCGTGCAGCTCGCGCAGCCGCTCGTCGAGCCGGTCCGGGATGCGCTCCACCCGCGCGGTCACGTGCCGCAGCCCGGGCGCGTCCAGGGAGCCCAGCCGGTCCACCGCCTTCTCGACGGCGGTCAGCAGCGCCTCGCCCCGGCCCCGCTCCGAGCGCGCACCGAACGGGCGCGGATGCCGCAGCCCTCGGCCACGGCGGTCCCGTCCGCCGCGCCCCGCGGGGGAGGAGACGCCGGCCTCGGCCGGGCCGCCCTCGACACCCGGCTCGGCCCCCGCGGCGTCGCCCGCCCGGAACGGCAGGGGGTCGAGGGGATCGGAGGAGGCGGACGCGGTCATGCGCGCCATGGTAGGCCACCGCTCCGGGCCGTCCGCCGAGTAGGGTGGCGGGCGTGGGACCCATGCGACGCTGCAGCAAGACCGGATGCCAGAGCCCTGCCCTGGCCACGCTGACGTACAACTACGCGGACTCGCAGGTGGTCATCGGGCCCCTGTCGCGCCGGGCGGAGCCGCACACGTACGACCTCTGCGGCGAGCACGCTCGGCGCACCACGGCCCCGCGCGGCTGGGAGGTGCTGCGGCTGGAGCTGCCCGAGCACTACGAGGCCGTCGACGCGGACGGCGGCGTGCGCACGGTCCCCACCCGGCCCATGGCCGTCCCGCCGGCCCGCCCCGGGCTGCGCGTGGTGCGTGACGGGGACTGACGCGGCACGTGTCGTGCCGTCCGGGGCCTCGCTAGGCTGGAGGGCATGACTGAGACCTCCGCAGAGTTCCGCACCCCCGACGTCGACCCGGCCTTCGCCAACCGCACCACCGTGCCCGGTGCCTCGTTCGACTTCACGGTCCGGGACCTGTCCCTGGCCGAGGCGGGCCGCCACCAGATCCGCCTGGCCGAGCACGAGATGCCGGGGCTGATGTCCCTGCGCGAGGAGTACGGGGAGGCCCAGCCGCTCAAGGGCGCCCGCATCGCCGGCTCCCTGCACATGACCGTGCAGACCGCCGTGCTCATCGAGACCCTCATCGCCCTCGGCGCCGAGGTCCGGTGGGCCTCCTGCAACATCTTCTCCACGCAGGACGAGGCCGCCGCCGCCGTCGTCGTGGGCTCGGGAACCCCCGAGGACCCGCAGGGCGTGCCGGTGTTCGCCTGGAAGAACGAGTCCCTCGAGGACTACTGGTGGACCGCCTCGCAGATCCTCACCTGGCCGGGCGCGGACGAGGATCCGGAGCGCGGCCCCAACATGATCCTGGACGACGGCGGCGACGCCACCCTGCTGGTGCACAAGGGCGTCGAGTTCGAGGCCGCGGGCGCCGTGCCCAGCGCCACCGAGGACGACCCCGAGGAGTACCGGATCATCCTCGAGACGCTGCGCCGCTCGCTGGCCCGCGACCCGCAGCACTGGACCCGCACCGCCGGCACCCTGCGCGGCGTCTCCGAGGAGACCACCACGGGCGTGCTGCGCCTCTACCAGCTGGCGCAGGAGGGCCGCCTGCTCTTCCCGGCGATCAACGTGAACGACGCCGTGACCAAGTCCAAGTTCGACAACAAGTACGGCATCCGCCACTCCCTGCCGGACGGCATCATGCGCGCCACGGACGTGCTGATCGGCGGCAAGGTCGCCGTGGTCTGCGGCTACGGCGACGTCGGCAAGGGCGCCGCCGAGGCCCTGCGCGGCCAGGGTGCCCGCGTGATCGTCACGGAGATCGACCCGATCTGCGCGCTGCAGGCCGCGATGGACGGCTACCAGGTGGCCCGCCTCGAGGACGTGGTGGGCGAGGGCGACATCTTCGTCACCACCACCGGCGGCAAGGACATCATCATGGCCGAGCACATGGCCGCCATGAAGGACAAGGCCATCGTGGGCAACGTCGGCCACTTCGACAACGAGATCGACATGGCCGGCCTGGCCCGCATCCCCGGCGTCGTGAAGACGGAGATCAAGCCGCAGGTCCACGAGTGGACCCTGGACGGCGGCACGGAGGCCGAGCGCAGCATCATCGTGCTCTCCGAGGGCCGCCTGCTGAACCTCGGCAACGCCACCGGCCACCCCTCGTTCGTGATGAGCGCGTCCTTCACCAACCAGGTGATGGCGCAGATCGAGCTCTTCGGCGGCTCCACGGGCACCGGCGCCCTGACCGGCGAGCACTACGAGAAGCGCGTCTACACGCTGCCCAAGGTGCTGGACGAGAAGGTCGCCCGCCTGCACCTGGACGCCCTCGGCGTCGGGCTGACCGAGCTGACCAAGGCCCAGGCCGAGTACCTCGGCGTGGACGTGGCCGGCCCCTACAAGGCCGACCACTACCGCTACTGATCCCCGGCGCCCGCGGGCGGACGGACCCACTCGAGAGAGGCACGAGCATGGCTTCCCATCAGGCCGGCCGCGGGCGCGACGAGCGCGCCGGGGCGGAGGACTTCGATTCCGGGCTGGACTACGGCGCGTTCGTCGAGGACGACGCCGCAGACGACCCGAACCGCACCCAGGCGCTGCCCGCCATGGGCCGGGACGACGACGGCGGCGCCCAGCACACCTCGGCGCTCAGCCCCGAGGACCTCGCCGCGCTGCGCGGCGGGGACGCGGCGGCCGCGGACCGGCGCGACGCCGGCCGCCCGGCCGCGGACGCCGACCGCGACATCGTCGCCTCCCGGGCCGTGCCCGAGGGCGGCCGGCGGCCGCTGCCCGGCGCCGACGAGCTCGGCCCGCTGAGCGCCGCCGTCGGGGCCCGCGCGGCGGGGTCGAGCGCCGCCGCCCCGGTCGACCGCTACCCCGAGGACGGCACGGCCGCCCCCGTGGCCCAGGCGGCGGCCCTGCAGGGCCCCACGCCGGAGGAGCGCGCGCGCCTGCCCAAGGCGGGTCCGCGCCTGGCACAGGTGCTGCTGGCGATCCTCGCCCCGCTCGCCCTGGTGCTGGCCGCCGTCCGCCTCGTGGCGAGCCCGGTGTTCCTGTGGCTGGAGTACCACCGGCCCGGGTTCCCCGCGGACCGGTTCGGCTTCACCCTCGCCGACCGCATGCACTACGGCTCCGCCGGGCTGGACTACGTGACCAACCTGGCCGGGCCGCGATACCTCAGCAGCCTCACGCACCAGGGCGCGCCCCTGTTCACCGAGGTCGAGGTCGACCACATGACGGATGTGAAGACCGTGCTGTGGATCGCCACTGCGGTGCTCGTGGCGCTCGTGGTGGTGTGCGCCCTGCTCATCGCGTCCCTGCTGCGCACCAGCCCCGGCGGGGTGCGCCGCGGCCTGTTCGCCGGCGCCGTGTGGCTGCCGCTCGCGGTGATCGCGCTTGCGGTCATGGCGGTGCTGGGCTGGGAGACGTTCTTCGCCGGGTTCCACTCGCTGTTCTTCGCGGACGGCACGTGGACGTTCTCCGTGCGGGACGCCCTCATCCGCCTCTACCCCCAGCAGTTCTGGGTGGACGCGGCCGTGGTGGTCGGGCTGGTGACCCTCCTGGCGTCCCTCGTGACGCTCGTGCTCACGTGGCCCACGCGCCGCCGTCGTGAGCTGAGCGCGGACCGCCGCGAGCAGCTGCTGCGCACCCGCCTGCGGTGGGCCCGGGAGGACGACGCCGTGGTGCGCTGACCGCCGCCGGATGGCACCGGGAACGGGCCGGGAGGACGAGGCGTCCTCCCGGCCCGTCGTCGTCCGGGGGCGCGGGGTCAGCGACGGTAGAGGGCCTCGACGTCCTCGGCGTGGTCCTCGATCACCTGGGCCCGCTTGAGCTTCTGGGACTGGGTGACGTGCCCGGAGTCCTCGGTGAACGGGTGGTCCAGGATGCGGAAGCGGCGGATGGACTCGGCGCGGGAGACGCCCGCGTTGACCTGGTCCACCGCCTCCTGGATCGAGGCCAGCACGGTGGGGTCCGTCGCGGCCTCGGCCGGCGTGAGGCTGAGCTCGCGGTCCAGGGCCCACTGGGTGAAGGCCTCGGTGTCCAGGGTGATGAGGGCGCCCACGAACGGGCGGTTCTCGCCGACCACCACGACGTGCTCGATGAGCCGGTGCTGGCGCAGCGCCTCCTCCATGGGCGTGGGGTACACGTTCTTGCCGCCGGCGGTGATGATCACGTCCTTCTTGCGGCCGGTGATCCGCAGGAAGCCGTGCTCGTCCAGCGCACCGATGTCCCCGGTGCGGAAGAAGTCGTCCTCCATCGCCTCCGCCGACGCCTTCGGCATGCCGTGGTAGCCGTCGAACACCACGGGGCCGCGGATGAGGATCTCGCCGTCCTCGGCGATCTTCACCGTCACCCCGGCCACGGGCAGGCCCACGGTGCCCACGCGGTGCGCGCCGGGGATGTTCACGGTGGCCGGCGCGGTGGTCTCCGTGAGGCCGTAGCCCTCCACGATCGGAATGCCGGCGCCGCGGAAGAAGTGCACCAGCTCCGGGGAGAGGGCGGACGCGCCGGACACGCACGAGATCACCTCGCCGCCGAGAGCCTCCCGGATCTTGCGGTAGACCAGCCGGTCGAACAGCGCGCGCCGGGCGCGCAGCAGGGCCGAAGGCCCGGGGCCGTCCCCGAACTCGGCCTCGTCCACGGCCGTGGACCACTCGATGGCGGTGCGCTTGGCGGCCGCGTAGATCGGCCCGGTGCCGCCCTTCTGGGCCTTGGCCTCGATGCCGGCCTCGACCTTCTCGAACACGCGCGGCACGGCCAGCAGCCACGTGGGGTGGAAGGAGGCGAGGTCGCCGAGCAGCGTGGCCGGGGAACCGGAGTGGGCCACCTGGATGCGGGCGTACAGGCAGATGACCTGGACGGCGTGGGCGAGCACGTGGGCCAGCGGGAGGAAGAGCAGGGTGCGCGACGTCGTCGTCTCCGGGGACCACTGGACCACCTCGCGCGCGAAGTGCAGCACGTTGATGGCCGCGCCCACGAAGTTGCCGTGCGTGATGACGGCGCCCTTCGGCCGTCCGGTGGTGCCGGAGGTGTAGACGATCGAGGCGGGGCTGGCGAGGGTCGCCAGGGAGCGGGCGTGCTCGACCGCGTCGTCCGACACGAACGCGCCGGCCTCGGCCAGCTCCGCCAGCCCCGCGTCCGTCAGCAGGAACGTCGCCACGTCCACGCCCGCGTGCCCGGCGGCCTCGGCGACGCGCTCGCCGAGCTCCTCGCTGCCGACGGCGACCACCCGCAGCCCCGAGTCCGTGACGATGTGCTCCACCTGGTGGGCCGAGGAGGTCTCGTAGATCGGCACGGAGACGGCGCCGGCGAACCACACGGCCTGGTCGAGGACGGCCCACGCGTAGGAGGTGGGGGAGAACAGGCCCACCCGGTCCCCGGGCTGGACGCCGCGGGCGATGAGGCCGGCCGCCACGGCGCGCACCTGGGTCAGGAACGCGGTGAAGTGGACGTCCACCCAGCCGCCCGCGCCGTTGCGCAGGGCGTACACGGGGGCGTCCGGCCGGTCGGCACAGGAGGCGACGATCAGGTCCGTGATGTTGGAATCCGCCGGCGGCATGCCGACGAGCTCGGTGGCGGACTCATGGACGGGGCTCTGGTTCTGCACGGTCCGAGCGTATCCATTTCCGGGCGTGCGGCGCGCGGTCGGCACACCCGCGCCCGGGACGCGGCCGTCAGATCCAGCTGCTGAACCACATCCGCCAGCGCCACTGGTCGTACGAGATGACGTCGCCGATCCAGACGGGCAGGAAGAACAGGGACACGGCGACGGCGATCGTCACGTACGCCAGCACCAGGACCGAGCCCCAGCGGGGCCCGGGCCGGCGGCCCGGCCGCAGCAGCAGCGAGAGCGCCAGGGCGATCATCATCACGAGGAAGGGCTCGTAGGCGATCGTGTAGAAGAAGAACATGGTCCGCTCAGGCCACAGGAACCACACCAGCTGCCCGGCCGCGTAGGCGCCGAGCAGGGCGCCGGCCCGCCAGTCCCGGTGGCGCACCAGCAGCCACACGCACACGAGGACGGCGGCCAGGCCCGTCCACCACACGAACGGGTTGGCGATGTCCGTGATGGCCGACGAGCACGCGCCCGCGGCGTCCGCCGGGCAGATCCCCTCGCCGGGCTCTGCGCCCTCGTAGTAGTAGCTCACGGGCCGGCCCATGAACGGCCAGGTCCACGGGTTGGCGGCGTAGTCGTGGGGGCTGGTGAGGCCCTGGTGGAAGGTCGTGGACTCCACGTGGTAGTGCCACAGGGAGCGCAGCGGGCCGGGGACCAGCCCGGCGAGCAGGCCCTCCGGCGGGTTGTCCCGGTGCCAGTCCCGGTAGTAGCCGCCCTCCGTGACGAACCAGCCGGTCCACGAGGCCAGGTAGGCGACCAGGCCGCCGCCCACCACGGCCACGAACGCGTACAGGCCGTCCTTCTCGACGCCGGCCCACGCCCAGTGCCGCACCCCGGCGGTCCGGCGCGCGGACATGTCCCACAGGACCGTGAGCAGGCCGAAGGCCGCCATGAACGCCAGCCCGGAGAGCTTCACGGCGCAGCCGGCGCCCAGCAGCACGCCCGCCAGCAGTCGCCACGGGCGCCAGCCGAGCCACGGCCCGCTGGCCAGGGCGTCGCGTCCTAACCGGGCGACGTCGTGGGCCAGCCGCTCCGCGAGCAGCCGCCGCCCGTGGACGCGGTCCGCCAGGAGCGCGGCGAAGGCCGCGAGCACGAAGAACGAGAGGAAGATGTCCAGCAGCCCGATGCGGGACATCACCAGGTGGTGGCCCTCCACGGCCAGCAGCAGCCCGGCGACCGCGCCCAGGGACACCGAGCGCAGCAGGTGCTGCGTGGCGAGGGCGACCAGCAGGACGGACAGCGTGCCGGCCACCGCGGCACTGAATCGCCAGCCCACCCCGTTGTCCGGGCCGAACGCGAGCATGCCCAGGCCGATCAGCCACTTGCCCAGCGGCGGGTGCACCACGTAGGCGGCCCCCTCGAGCGGCTCCGCCTCGCCGCGCGCGAACGCGTCGTTGACGTCCTCGTCCCACCGCCGCTCGTAGCCGGACTCCAGGAGGGAGTAGGCGTCCTTGGGGTAGTAGGTCTCGTCGAAGATCAGCTGGTCCGGGTGGGCCAGGTTCGTGAACCGCAGGACGCCGGCGATCGCCGTGACCAGCAGCGGCAGGATCCAGTGCCACCGCGTCAGGGGCGCCGCACTCACCCCGAGGCGGGCGCGCAGGGCGGCGACGCCGAAGGGGCCGTCGTCGACCGCGACGGCGGCGGGGCGGGAGGCGAGGGCGGTGGCGGGCACGGGCTCCATGCTAGGGGGACGGGTGGACGGCGAGACGTGCACGGTGGCCGGGGCCGTAGGCTCGGGGCAGCCGTCCGTCCGTCGAAAGGTCGTCCCATGCCCGAGGGCCGCATCGTCCTGGCCGCCACCCCCATCGGCAACCTCGGGGACGCGTCCGCGCGCCTGCGTGAGCTGCTGGCGGAGGCGGACGTGATCGCCGCCGAGGACACCCGGACCGCGCGGCGCCTGTGCGCCGGTCTGGGCGTCACCCCGGCGGGCAGGGTGGTGGCCCATCACGAGCACAACGAGGCGGCCTCGACCCAGGGGCTGCTGGACCAGGTGCGGGGCGGTGCCACGGTGGCGGTGGTCTCGGACGCGGGCATGCCCACGGTCTCGGACCCGGGGTACCGGCTCGTGGCGGCCGCGGTGTCCGCAGGGCTGCCCGTGACCTGCGCGCCCGGCCCCTCCGCCGTGACCACCGCGCTCGCCCTCTCCGGCCTGCCGACGGACCGGTTCGCCTTCGACGGCTTCGTCCCCCGCAAGGACGGGGAACGACGGCGATGGCTCACCTCCCTGCTGACCGAGGCCCGCACTGTGGTCGCCTTCGAGTCGCCGCAGCGCCTGGCGGACGCGCTGGCCGTCGTCGTGGAGGTCCTCGGTGCGGAGCGGCCGGTGTGCGTGGCCCGCGAGCTCACCAAGCTGCACGAGGAGGTGGTGCGCGGCACCGCGGCCGAGGTGCATGCCTGGGCTGCGGAGCGGCACGCAGGGGAGGGGATCCGCGGGGAGATCGTGCTGGTGATCGGGCCGCCCGCACCCGGCGCCGAGGGCGAGGCGTCCGAGGCGGACGCCGTCGCCGAGGTAGCGGTGCTGGTGGAGTCCGGCACCCGGTTGAAGGAGGCCGTGGCCGCGGTGGCCGGAGCCCACGGGATGCGGAGCCGGGAGCTCTACCAGGCGGTGCTCGCGGCCCGGGGCTGACACGTCCCCGGCTACACAGATGCTCATGCGCGGGGGCGCGGCCCCGGGGCCTGGCTAGGATCAGCCGTGGAGCCGCTGCCGACCGCCGCCGGACGGCGTCGGAATACCCGTGGCCGACCACCCGTTCCCCTGAGGGACGCGGGGCGTGCCGCCTCCGACCACCGACCCCGAAAGAGGTGCATCATGACCGTGACCGCTGAGCGCGAGAAGGCGCTGCTGGAGTCCGTCCCCACCGGCCTGCTGATCGACGGCGAGTGGCGCGATGCCTCCTCCGGCAAGACCTTCGACGTGAAGGACCCGGCCACCGGCAAGGTCATCGCGAGCCTGCAGGACGCGAACTCCGACGACGCCATGGCCGCCTTCGACGCCGCCTGCGCCGCGCAGGCCGACTGGGCCCGCACCCCGGCCAAGGAGCGCGCCGACATCCTGCGCCGCGCCTACGACCTGATCAACGAGCGCGCCGAGGACTTCGCGCTGCTGATGACCCTCGAGATGGGCAAGCCGCTCGCCGAGGCCCGCGGCGAGGTCACGTACGGCAACGGCTTTCTGCGCTGGTTCTCCGAGGAGGCCGGCCGCCACTACGGCCGCACCCTCACCGTGCCCGAGGGCACGCTGCGCATGCAGGTGCACCATCGCCCGGTGGGCCCGTGCCTGCTGATCACCCCGTGGAACTTCCCGCTGGCCATGGCCACCCGCAAGGTGGGCCCCGCCGTCGCCGCCGGCTGCACCATGGTCCTCAAGGCCGCCAAGCTGACCCCGCTGACCACCCAGCTGTTCGCGCAGGTGATGCAGGAGGCCGGCCTGCCCAAGGGCGTGCTCAACGTCGTCGCGGGCTCCTCCGCCTCGTCGATCTCCAGCCCGATCCTGCAGGACCGGCGCCTGCGCAAGGTGTCCTTCACCGGTTCCACCCCGGTCGGTGTGCGCCTCATGAAGGACGCGGCGGACAACGTGCTGCGCACCTCCATGGAGCTCGGCGGCAACGCCCCGCTCATCGTCTTCGAGGACGCGGACCTGGACGCCGCCGTCGAGGGCGCCTTCGCCGCGAAGATGCGCAACATGGGCGAGGCCTGCACCGCCGCCAACCGCTTCCTCGTGCACGAGGACGTGGCCGAGGAGTTCACGCAGAAGTTCGTGGCCAAGCTCGAGGCGCTCAAGCCCCTGCGCGGCACCGACCCGGAGTCCACCCTCGGCCCGATCGTGGACGAGGGCGCGCGCGACGACATCGACCAGCTCGTCCAGGACGCCGTGGCGGCCGGCGGCGAGGTGCTCACCGGCGGCCACAAGATCGAGGGCGACGGCTACTTCTACGCGCCGACCGCGATCAAGGTGGAGAAGGGCAACCCGATCCTCCAGCAGGAGATCTTCGGCCCCGTGGCCCCGATCGTGACCTTCTCCTCCGAGGAGGAGGCCATCGAGATGGCCAACGACACCGAGTACGGCCTCGCCTCCTACGTGTTCACGAAGGATCAGGCCCGGATGTACCGCGTGGCCGAGAGCATCGAGTTCGGCCTCATGGGCTACAACGTGGGCGTCATCTCCAACCCGGCCGCGCCGTTCGGCGGCGTGAAGCAGTCGGGCCTGGGCCGCGAGGGCGGCGCCGAGGGCATCGAGGAGTACACCTCGGTGCAGTACATCGGCATCGCCGACCCGTGGGCGGCCACGAAGGCCTGACCTCTTCGCCGCGCCGTTCCCTCCGGGGGCGGTATCGGGTGGTATCCACGTCGGATACCACCCGATACCGCCCCCGAGGCGTGTCGGGGGGCCCGGGCTCGGCTCCCTAGAGTGGGGTGCATGGCCCACGCATCCGAGACCCCGCTCGCCTACCGCGCCTCCGCCCCGCAGCCGGACGACGACGGCGGCCCGCGCCGGGACGCCCGCGAGGAGAAGTCGGGCCGCAAGCGTCGTCTCGAGTACCCGCCCGCGCCGGAGCCGCTGCCGGTGCCCGTCGTGGACAACCACACGCACCTCGACTTCCGCGACGGCTTGGTCCGCGTGGACGTCCACCAGGCGATGGACGCGGCGGAGGCGGTGGGCGTGGTCGGCGCGGTCCAGGTGGGCTGCGACGTCGCCTCGGCCCGGTTCACGATCGCGGCGATCGAGGCCGAGCCCCGCCTGCTCGGCGCCGTGGCGCTGCACCCCAACGACGCGGCTCGCCTGGCCGAGCGTGGCGAGTTCGAGGAGGCGTTCGCGCAGATCGCGGAGCTTGCCCGCCACCCCCGCGTGCGCGCCGTCGGCGAGACGGGCCTCGACTACTTCCGGACGCAGGACGAGGCCGGCCACGCCGCGCAGCAGGAGTCCTTCCGCCGGCACATCCGACTCGCCCGCGAACTCGGCACGGCCCTGCAGATCCACGACCGGGACGCGCACGACGACGTCGTCCGGATCCTGCTCGAGGAGGCGGCCGAGGGCGGGCTGCCCCCGCACGTGGTGTTCCACTGCTTCTCCGGCGGGCCCGAACTGGCCCGCACGTGCGCCGAGCACGGCTGGCACATGTCCTTCGCCGGGCCCGTCACCTTCAAGGCCAACGACGAGCTGCGCGAGGCGCTGCGGATCGCCCCGGCCGAGCTGCTGCTCGTGGAGACGGACGCGCCCTTCCTCACGCCGCATCCGCATCGGGGCCGCCCCAACGCGCCCTACCTGATCCCGCTGACCCTGCGGGGCATGGCGGAGACGCGCGGAGACGACGTGGCGGCCCTCGCCCGCGCGGTGAGCGAGAACACCGCCCGGGTGTACGGGGCGTTCTAAGCCGATCCAGACCCGGCCCCTAGGATGGGCGACGTGCTGACCCGACTCCTCAAAGCCCGGCTGCCCGAGGGAACGCAGTACCTGGTGGACCGCCCCATGCGGATCCGCCTCGTGTTCGTGGTCCTCGGGTCCGTCCTCGTGGCCGGCCTCGAGATGGTGGCGCTCGCCTCGATCATCCCGCTGGTCAGCCTGCTGACCTCGGGTGAGCTGGGCTCCCCGGCGCTCGAAGGGCTGCTGGCCCGGTTCGGGGCCGTGACGGTGCCGGAGCAGACGGTGGCCTTCGCCGTCGTGATCGTGCTGGCCTTCCTGCTCAAGGCGATCCTGGTGCTCGCGTTCCGCTGGTGGACCATGGGGTTCACCAACCAGAACCTGATCCGCACGTCCGCCACGCTGCTGCGCTACTACCTGCGGGCCGACTACGGCCTGCACCTGACGCGCACTGTGGGCACCCTGGTCAACAACGTCACCGGCACCTCCAGCATGGCGTACACGGGCGTGGTGAACGCGTCCGTCACGTTCCTCACGGAGGCCGTGACGCTCGTCGCGGTGGCGGTCGTGGTGGGCGTCTCCATGCCGCTGACGGGGCTCGGGATGGCCCTGTACTTCCTCGCCGTCGCCTGGGTGATCAAGACCGTGATCCGCCGCCCGGCCTCCCGCCTGGGCTGGACCCTGGTGACCGCGGGGGAGCGGGCCAACACGGCGGCGCTGCAGGGCCTGGAGAACTACAAGGACGTGAAGATCCGCGGCAACGACTCGGCCTTCATGGAGGAGTACCGCGCGGCCCGCATGGAGAGCGCCGAAGCCACGCGGCTCAAGATGATCCTCACGATGATGCCGCGCTACGTGCTCGAGGTCGCCTTCGTGGCCGCCATCGCGGCGCTCGTGGCCGTGGCCTTCATCCAGGGCCGCGGCGGGGAGGCGTTCGGCTCGCTCGCCCTGCTCGCGATGGCCGGCTTCCGCGTGCTGCCGTCCATGGCCGCGCTCATGGCCACCACCAATGAGATCCGCACCTCCTGGCCGGCCTTCGAGCGCACGACGGCGGAGCTCGCCGCCGCGCAGCCGGTCCTGCACGCGGCGGACCGGCCCTACGAGCGCATCACGTTCGAGGAGTCCATCGAGGTGCGGGACGCGTCCTTCACCTACCCCGGCAAGGCCGAACCGGTCCTGCGCGACATCGACCTGCGCATCCCCTTCGGCTCCTCGTACGCCTTCGTGGGCGGCAGCGGTGCCGGCAAGACCACCCTGGTGGACCTGGTCATCGGCTTCCACCACGCCCAGCGCGGTGGGGTCTACGTGGACGGGGTGGAGCTCGAGGCCAACCCGCGCGGCTGGTGGGACAACGTGGCGTTCGTCCCGCAGTCCGTCACCGTGGTCAACGGGACGGTGCTGCACAACGTGCTCCTGGACGTCGAGGCCACCCAGACGGCGGACCGGGCCGAGGTGGAGCGCGTGCTGCGCGAAGCCCAGCTGGGGCAGTGGCTGGACGAGCTCCCCGACGGCCTGGACACCGTGATCGGCGAAGGGGCCGTGGGCGTCTCCGGCGGCCAGCGCCAGCGCCTGGGCATCGCCCGCGCGCTCTTCCGGCGGCCCCGCCTCCTCGTGCTCGACGAGGCGACGTCGGCCCTCGACAACCTCACGGAACGCCGGGTCACCGAGGTGATCGAGTCGCTGCGCGGACGGATCACGGTCATCGTGGTCGCCCACCGTCTCTCCACGGTCAAGCGCTGCGATCAGATCGTGCTGATGGACCAGGGGCGGATCATCGGCCAGGGCACGTTCGCCGGGCTGCAGGAGACGAGCCCCGAGTTCCGCGAGCTCGTCCGGCTCGGTGACCTCTCCACCTGAGCGGAGCCCGCGCCGCTGCGCCCCGGTTACCCCGTCCGGCGCCCCGATAGACTCGCGGGCATGGTCCAGCCCTCCCCGCACC
>NZ_JABFAZ010000024.1:43569-108190 GCF_017168505.1 Micrococcus sp. KRD077
CCCCGCCCCCGCCCCGCTGCTGAGCGCCGCGGACGTGCGGCGCATCGCCGCCGAGCTGGACCTGCGTCCCACCAAGCAGTGGGGCCAGAACTTCGTGATCGACCCGAACACGATCCGGCGCATCGTGCAGGCCGCGGACGTGACCGCGGACGAGCACGTGCTGGAGATCGGCCCCGGTCTGGGTTCGCTCACCCTCGGCCTGCTGGACGCGGCCGCCGCCGTCACCGCCGTCGAGATCGACCCGGTCACCGCCGCCCGCCTGCCGCGCACCGCCGCCGAGTTCCGCCCCGGGGTCGAGGACGCCCTCGCCGTGCTGCACGCGGACGCCATGACGCTGAGCGAGCAGGCCCTGGCTGAGGTCTGGCCCGCCGCCGCCGCCGGCGGCCCCACCGCGCTCGTGGCGAACCTGCCCTACAACGTGGCCGTGCCCGTGCTGCTGCACGCGCTCGCGGTCCTGCCGGGGCTGCGGCACGGCCTGGTGATGGTGCAGGAGGAGGTCGCGGACCGTCTCGCGGCCGGGCCCGGTTCCAGGGTCTACGGCGTGCCGTCCGCCAAGGCGGCGTGGTACGCGGACGTGCGCAAGGCGGGCACCATCGGCACCCAGGTGTTCTGGCCGGCTCCGCGCATCCACTCCGGGCTGGTCGCCTTCACCCGGCGCGAGCCGCCGGCGGGCGGCGCGTCCCGCCGGGAGGTCTTCGCCGTGGTGGACGCCGCCTTCGCCCAGCGCCGCAAGACCCTGCGCGCCGCGCTCGCCTCCTGGGCGGGGTCGCCGCAGGCGGCGGAGGACGCCCTGGTGGCCGCCGGCGTGGACCCGCGCGCCCGCGGCGAGGCCCTGGACATCGCGGCCTTCGCGCGGATCGCCGAGCACGGCCCGCGGCGTGCGGCGGAGGAGGTGAGCGCATGACGACGGAGGACCTCGGCCTCGACCCCACGGCCCGGCACGTCACGGTCAGCGCCCCCGGCAAGGTGAACCTGTCCCTGCGGGTGGGGCCGCCCGGCGCAGACGGCTACCACCCCGTGGCCACCGTGTACCTGGCCGTCAGCCTGCGGGAGACCGTCACGGCGATCGCGCGCACGGACGGGAGGATCACCGTCGGCCCGTCGGGCCGCCACATCAGTCTGGTGGACACCGAAGACGTGCCCTGGGACGAGCGCAACCTCGCGCACCGCGCCGCCGCGCACCTGCGGCGCACCCTCAGGCTCGATCCTGACACCCACGGCGTCCACCTCGAGGTCGCCAAGCAGGTCCCGGTCGCTGGCGGCATGGGCGGCGGCTCCGCCGACGCGGCCGCCGCGCTGCTCGCGTGCAGCGTCCTGTGGGAGACCGGGCACACCCGCGCCGAGCTCGCCGAGCTGGCCGCCCCGCTGGGCGCGGACGTGCCCTTCAGCGTGCTGGGCGGGGCCGCCGTCGGGCTCGGGACCGGGGCGGAGCTGACCCCCGTCGCGGCCCGCACCCCGGTGCACCTCGTCCTCGTCCCGGCGGACGCCGGGCTGTCCACCCCCGTGGTGTTCCAGACCCTGGACGAGCTGCGCCGGGAGGGCCACCTGCCCGACGGGCCGGCGCGCCCGGAGGTGAACGAGGCCGTCCTGCGGGCCCTCACCGCGGCCGACCCGCTCGAACTCGCCACCGCCATGGACAACGACCTGCAGACCCCGGCCGTCGTCCTGTTCCCCGAGCTCTCGGACGTCCTCGACCTCGGTATGGACGAAGGCGCGCTGCGCGGCATGGTCTCCGGCTCCGGCCCCACCCTGCTCTTCGTGGCGCAGGACGAGGCCTCCGCGCTGCGGCTGGCCTCGGCCATCGAGGAGCGCACGGGCGTGCGCGCCCTCCCCGTCCACGGCCCCGTGCCCGGCGCCCACGTGCTGTGAGACCAGGCGGCGCACCCCGCCGCACCCGACCACCCCTCCTCCGTCCGGAAAGGACCACCTCCTCCATGGCCCACCTGCTCGGCGCCGAGAACATCGGCATCGCCTTCGGAACCCGCACCGTCCTCGAGGGCCTCTCCCTCGGTGTGGATGAGGGGGACCGGATCGGACTCGTGGGCCGCAACGGCGACGGCAAATCCACGCTCATGCGCATCCTCGCCGGCCTCCAGGAGCCCGACACGGGCCGCGTCACCCGCCGCGGCGGCGTCCGCGTGGGCGTGCTGGACCAGCAGGACCGGCTCGACCCGGAGCACACCGTGCGTCAGGCCGTGGTCGGGGACGTGGACGACCACGTGTGGGCCTCAGACCCCAAGGTCCGGGACGTCCTGGGCGGTCTCCTCGACGGCTTCGACCTGGAGCAGTCCGTGCGGGGCCTCTCCGGCGGCCAGCGCCGTCGCGTGGCCCTGGCCCGTCTGCTCGCCGGGGACGACGACGTCCTCTTCCTCGACGAGCCCACCAACCACCTGGACGTCGAGGGCGTCGCGTGGCTCGCCCGCCACCTGAAGCAGCGCTGGCGCCCCACCGACGGCGGCCTCGTGGTGGTCACCCACGACCGGTGGTTCCTCGACGAGGTCTGCACGCGCACGTGGGAGGTGCACGACGCCACGGTGGACCCGTTCGACGGCGGCTACGCGGCGTGGGTGCTCGCGCGCGCGGAGCGCTCCCGGCAGGCGGCGGTGACGGAGCAGAAGCGTCAGCAGCTGGTGAAGAAGGAACTCGCCTGGCTGCGCCGTGGCGCCCCGGCGCGCACGTCGAAGCCGAAGTTCCGCATCGAGGCGGCCAACGCCATCATCGAGGACGTCCCCGCCCCGCGTGACTCGGTGTCCCTGGCGAAGATGGCCACGGCCCGGCTGGGCAAGGACGTCCTCGACCTCGAGCACGTGAGCCTGACGCTGGGGGAGAAGCCGATCCTCGACGACGTCACCCTGCGCCTGGCGCCCGGCGAGCGGCTCGGCGTGGTCGGCGTCAACGGTGCGGGCAAGTCGACCCTGCTGCGCCTGCTCGACGGCCGCATCGCCCCGGACTCGGGGCGGGTGAAGCGCGGCAAGACGGTGGTCTCGGCCACCCTCACCCAGGACGTGAAGGAGCTCGACGACGTCGCCCACCTGCGCGTCGCCGAAGTCATGGCCCGCGAAGGCTCGTCCTTCCAGGTCGGTGGCCGCGAGATGTCCTCCGGCCAGCTGCTCGAGATGCTCGGCTTCGGCACCTCCCGGCAGTGGACTCAGGTCTCCGAGCTCTCGGGCGGCGAGCGCCGGCGCCTGCAGCTGCTGCGCCTGCTCGTGGGCGAGCCCAACGTCCTCATGCTCGACGAGCCGACCAACGACCTGGACACGGACACCCTGGCTGCCGTCGAGGACGTGCTGGACGGGTGGCCCGGGACCCTCGTGGTGGTCTCCCATGACCGTTACCTGCTCGAGCGCGTCACCGACCACCAGGTCGCCCTGCTCGGGGACGGCAAGGTCCGCGGCCTGCCCGGCGGGGTGGGCCAGTATCTCGAGCTGCGCGCCGCGATGGACGACGCCGGCGGCCCGGCCCGGGGAGCCGGCGCAGCCCGGGGCCGCAACGACGTCGTCGGGACGTGCGCGGGCATGGGCGGGCCGGAGGAGGACACCGGGCCCACCGAGGCGGAGCGTCGGCTGGCCCGCAAGGAGATGGCCCGGCTCGAGAAGCAGATGACCCGGCTCCGGGACCGCAGGTCCGGCCTCGAGGCGCGGATGGCCGAGCTGGGGCAGGCGCAGGACTTCGACGCCCTCACCGCGGCCTCCGCCGACCTGAAGGACCTCGACGCGCAGCTGGACGTCCTGGAGGAGGAGTGGCTGCAGGCCGCTGAACTCGCCGAAGGGGACTGACCGGCGGGCGTGCACAGGAGAGTGTGGCAGGTGGCACAGCGCAAGGCTGTTTCCGGCCTACAATCGGGGGCCGGGGCACAGCACCATGCCCGACCCCCACGACGTGGACCATCCCCCGCGTCAGGACGGAGGAGCAGAGCGTGATCGGGAGTCCCGGTGATGAGTCGACCGCGCTCCGCATGGGTTCGACCGTCCGCGGCCGTGTCCTGGGCCGGCCCTGGGAGCGGGGCCTTCCGCTGCTCGTCCTCATCGGGGACGTGGTCGCGGTCCTGCTCGCCACCTTCGTCTCGGCCCAGCTCCGCTTCGGCGGACCGCGGCGCACCACCCTCCCCGGCGCCGAAGTCATCGACTACAGCGTAATCAGCCTCGCGCTGAGCGCGGCCTGGGTGCTCGCGCTGACCATCCAGGGCTCGCGGGACATCCGGATCCTGGGGGTGGGCAGCGAGGAGTACAAGCGGGTCCTGCAGGGCACCCTCTACCTCTTCGGCACCGTCGCGATCCTCGCCTATGCGGCAGGTCTCGAAGTGGCGCGCGGCTACGTGGGCCTGGCTCTGCCGCTGGGCGTGCTCCTGCTCCTGCTGGGCCGGTTCCTCGTGCGCGGGTGGGTGGCGCGGCAGCGACACCGCGGCAGGTTCCGGCGACGGCTCCTGCTCGTCGGCGGCCCGAAGGCGGTCCGGCACATCTTCCAGACCCTCGACTCCGAGGCCGGCGCCGGCTACGCCCCCGTGGCGGCGGCTCTCCCCGGATACAGGACCCGGCAGGAGGACTACCTCCCGATACCGGTCTCCACGGACCTGGACACCGTGGAGGACGTGGTCGCCCTCGTGGAGGTGCGCGACGTCGAAGCCGTGGTGATCACCTCGGGCCACCCGTTCGTCCCCGGGGACGTCCGCCGACTGGGCTGGGAGCTGCAGGAACGCGGCGTCTCCCTGATCATGGCGCCCGCGCTCGTGGACGTCGCCGGACCCCGCCTCCACACGCAGCCCCTCGCCGGCCTGCCGCTCATCCACCTCTCCACCCCGCGCCTCTCCGAGGGCAAGGCGTTCGCCAAGCGGGCGTTCGACGTCGTCGCGTCGGGGCTGGGCCTGATCGCCATCTCGCCGCTGCTGATCGCCGTCGCGATCGCGGTCAAGGCCACGGACGGCGGGCCGGTGCTGTTCCGGCAGGAGCGCATCGGTCTCGGCGGCAGGCCGTTCACCATGCTCAAGTTCCGTTCCATGGTGGTGGACGCCGAGGAGATCCGGCAGCGGCTCGTCTCGGACGGCGGGGATGCGGACGTGCTGTTCAAGATGAAGCACGACCCGCGCATCACCCGGGTCGGCAAGCTCATCCGCCGCACCAGCATCGACGAGCTGCCCCAGCTCGTGAACGTGCTGCGGGGGGACATGTCCCTCGTGGGCCCGCGGCCCCACCTGCCGCACGAGGTCGAGGCCTACGGGCAGTACGTGCACCGCCGGTTCCTGGTGCAGCCCGGCATCACGGGCCTGTGGCAGGTCTCCGGCCGGTCCGACCTCCCGTGGGAGGAGGCGGTCCGCCTGGACCTCTACTACGTGGAGAACTGGTCCATCCTGGGCGACCTCGTGATCCTGGGCCGGACCGTCAAGGCCGTGATCGCCGCCGACGGCGCCTATTGACCCCGGATCCGCGCGACCTGTGTGGAAGAATGGGCCGTCGTCGCCGCCCCCTGGGGTCCGGCGCTCCGCCCTGGTGTAATGGCAGCACGCCGGCCTTTGGAGCCGTGCGGTCTAGGTTCGAATCCTAGGGGCGGAACCCCCGTCCTCTGACCCCCACCGGTGCAGGAGCCCCCATGTCCCAGCCGTCCGCCCGTCCCTCCGCCGTGATCGTCCTGGCCGCGGGCCAGGGCACCCGCATGAAGTCGACGACGCCGAAGATCATGCATGCGATCGGGGGGCGCTCCCTCGTGGGCCACGCGCTCGCGGCGGCCTGGTCGCTCGCGCCGGAGCACCTCGTGGCCGTGGTCCGGCACGAGCGGGCTCGCGTGGCCGAGCACATCGAGACGGTGGCGGCCCAGCTGGGCATCGACGCGCTGGCGATCGCCGACCAGGACGACGTGCCGGGCACCGGCCGCGCCGTCGAGCTGGGCCTGGCCGCCCTGCCCGCGGACCTCGAGGGCACCGTCGTGGTGACCTACGGCGACGTCCCGCTGCTGACCCCGGAGACCCTCGCCCGCCTCGTCGCGGACCACGAGGCGGACGGCAACGCCGTCACCGTGCTCACCGCCACCCTCGAGGACGCCACGGGCTACGGCCGCATCGTCCGCGACGCCGAGGGCCTCGTGGAACGGATCATGGAGCACAAGGACGCCCTCGCCCACGCCGAGGCCACGGGGGATGACTCCTTCGTGGCGATCCGCGAGGTCAACTCCGGCATCTACGCCTTCGACGCCGCCCTGCTGCGCCGCACCCTGCCGGAGATCTCCACGGACAACGTGCAGGGTGAGAAGTACCTCACGGACGTGCTCGGCATGGCCCGTGCCGAGGGCGGCCGCGTCGCCTCGGTGGGCACGGACGACGTGTGGGAGGTCGAGGGTGCCAATGACCGCCGGCAGCTCTCCGACCTGGGCCGCCAGCTCAACGACCGCGTGCTGCGCGGCTGGATGAAGGAGGGTGTCACGGTCGTCGACCCGTCCTCCACGTGGGTGGACGTCACCGTCTCCCTCGCCTCGGACGTCAGGCTCAAGCCCGGCACCCAGCTGCATGGGGCGACGTCGGTGGCCACGGGCGCCGTCGTCGGCCCGGACTCCACGCTCACGGACACGCAGGTGGGGGAGGGCGCCGTGGTGAAGCGCACCGACGCCACGGAGGCCGTGATCGGCGCGGGCGCGACCGTCGGCCCGTTCACCTACCTGCGCCCGGGCACGGTGCTGGGGGAGGACGGCAAGATCGGCGCGTTCTACGAGACCAAGAACGTGACCGTGGGCCGCGGCGCCAAGCTCTCCCACCTGGGCTACGCCGGGGACGCCGAGATCGGCGAGTACACCAACATCGGCTGCGGCAACATCACCGCCAACTACGACGGAGTCGCCAAGCACCGCACCGTGATCGGGGCCCACGTGCGCACCGGCTCGAACACGGTGTTCACGGCCCCGGTCTCGGTGGGCGACGGCGCCTACACCGGTGCCGGCGCGGTGGTCCGCGACGACGTCCCGGCCGGCGCCCTGGCGCTGAACGCCGTGGCGCAGCGCACCATCGAGGGCTGGGTGCCCGCCAAGCGCCCGGGCACCTCCTCGGCCGAGGCCGCGCGGGCCGCCGGCGCGGAGGGCTCCGGCGCTCAGGGCTGACCCCGCGCGCCCGACAAGAGGTCGGCGTGTCACAACCGTACCGATTCCGGTACGGTTGTGACACCAGAGATGAGGTGGTGATCCCGTGACGTATCGTGACGATCTGTGGGACGTGGCTGCGGGGAACCACGGGGTCATCACCACTACGGAAGCGGAGGAGGCGGGCGTGCCCGCCGTCGAGGTCCGCAAGCTCGCCCAGCGCGGCGTTCTGCGGAGGCTGGCCCACGGGGTGTACCTCCATCGCCAGGTTCCCCGCGACCGGTTCACGGACGCGGCGGAGGCCGTGGCCACGGGCGGTGAAGATGCATTCCTGGACTGGGACGCAGTGCTGTCACTGTACGACCTCGCCCTGGTCGATCCCTCCGTCGTACGGGTGGGCGTGACGAGGCGGTACCGCGGCTCGCCGCGCGCGCATGTACGAGTGACACGACGCCGTCCCCCGCCGGGCGACGAGGACCTCACCTTTCACGGCGGCGTGCGAGGCCTCACGATCAACCAAGCCCTTCGTGAGGCACTCGACCGCATCCCTCTCGAGCGCGTCGCCGCTGCGATCGAGGAGGCCCGCGCGCGCGGGCTGCTCACGGTGGGCGAGGCGAGGAGCTTGAAGAAGGACCTGGAGGCGCGGCAGAACGGTGGACATCGTGGCGGTCGATGACGTGGTCGTGGGCCTGGGCGATCTGGGAGCTCGAGGTGCGCCCAGGAGCGAAGGCCAACTCAACCGTCGACTGGAGGCGATCGCTGACGCGATGGGCGTTCCGGTGGACCGGGCGCGCCGGTTGCTGGGAGCAGTGATCGTGGCGCAGATGTTGCCGGAAGGCGTCGTAGTCAAGGGTGGAAATGGCGTTCGACTCCGACATGGAGCCACCGGGACGCGGGCGACCCGGGATCTCGATCTACTGGCTCGCGATCCCCAGCAGGCGCTGAAGGACTTGACCGGGTTCGTCGACCGGGGATGGGGGGCCGCGCCCGGGAGCAAGAGAGAACTCAAGGCCGACCCGGCTGCGACCCGGGTGGCCTTCTTCGGCACGGTGCATGAGGACGATCCTGCGGAGCCTCTCGGAGTGCCCGATCCCTACGTCCTGTCACGAGCGAAGGTGACCCTGCATTTTCTCTCCGCGAGGACAAGTTGGGTGTCGGTCCCGATCGAGATCGGGCGCGACGAATTCGAGGGCAGCACGCTGGCGCAGCCAGTCGAGGTCGTGGCACCCCAGGTCGCGGAGGCGGTCACCGCGTTGGGATGTGGAACACCGCGGTCTGTGGCCGTGATGGCTGTCGAGCAGCAGCTCGCACAGAAGATCCATGCCGTCACGGATCCACATCAGACGCGAGGCCACGATCTCGTGGACATCCAGTTGCTCTGGCATGGGGCGGAGGCCGAGGGTGGTGTCGACATCCCGTTGCTCGCAGATCTCGTCAGCCGTACTTTCATGTTTCGGTCACCCGGCCGGACTGCGGCAGGACACACACCGCATGAGTGGCCGCCTCCGGTCGCTCACGTCCGGACTCTCGAGCAGGGGTACCTGGATGCGCTGGAGGAGACACGAGTGGGTGCGGAGGGACAGGCCAGGCTCCTGCAGCCGCGCGTGTCCGACGCGGCGGATTGGCTGGAGTCGTTGATCACAAGGATCGCGCGGGCCGCCGGCGCCGAGGGCTCCGGCGCTCAGGGCTGATCCCTCGCGCCCTAGGATGGGTGCGAGGACCGGGCCGCCCCGGGCGGCCGACACCGACGCCGGACGCCGTCGGCCCTGGAACGCGAGACCACGAAGGATGATGAGGACGTCATGACGGAGCTGAGCCGCAGCGAAGACAAGCGACTGGTGCTGGCCACGGGCCGCGCCCACCCCGAGCTCGCGCAGGAGATCGCCGAGGAGCTGGGCACCGAGCTGCTCCCCATGAGCGCCTACGACTTCGCCAACGGCGAGATCTACGTGCGCTCGGGCGAGTCGGTGCGCGGCAAGGACGTGTTCATCATCCAGTCGCACCCGGCGCCGCTGAACAACCACCTCATGGAGCAGCTGATCATGGTGGACTCCATGAAGCGCGCCTCCGCCCGCCGCATCACGGTGGTCTCGCCGTTCTACCCGTACGCCCGCCAGGACAAGAAGGGCCGCGGCCGCGAGCCGATCTCGGCCCGTCTCGTGGCGGACCTGTACAAGACCGCCGGCGCCTCCCGCGTGATGAGCGTGGACCTGCACACCGCCCAGATCCAGGGCTTCTTCGACGGCCCGGTGGACCACCTGTTCGCCATCCCGCTGCTGGCGGACCACATCCGCTCCAGCGTGGCGGGCGAGGAGGTCACGGTCGTCTCCCCGGACACCGGTCGCGTGCGCGTGGCGGAGCAGTGGGCGGACCGCCTGGGCGGCGTGCCGCTGGGCTTCGTGCACAAGAGCCGGGACCTCACCGTTCCGAACAAGGCCGAGTCCAAGACCGTGGTCGGGGACGTCGAGGGCCGCGTCTGCGTGCTGATCGACGACATGATCGACACCGGCGGCACCATCGCCGGCGCCGTGCAGATCCTCAAGGACGCCGGCGCCAAGGACGTCATCATCGCCGCCACGCACGCGGTGTTCTCGGACCCGGCCGCCCAGCGTCTCGGCGAGTGCGGAGCCCGTGAGGTCGTGGTGACCAACACCCTGCCCATCCCGGAGGAGAAGCGCTTCGAGACCCTCACGGTGCTCTCGATCGCCCCGCTGATCGCCCGCGCGATCCGCGAGGTCTTCGAGGACGGCTCGGTCACCAGCCTCTTCGACGGCGTCGCCTGACCATGGCCGAGCGCGTCGAGCCGGCCCACGGGGAAGACGGCGGCGCGGTGGCCGCGCCGCAGCCTCACCGTCCGCGCCTGCCGTTCTGGGCCTCCCTGCTGCTGAACGTGGTGGTGGCCCTCGCGGTCGTCGCCGTGGTGCAGGCCCTGTGGGTGAAGGTGTACTCGGTGCCGTCCGGCTCGATGGAGAACACCCTCGAGGTGGGGGACCGCATGCTGGTCAACCGCACCGCCTATCCGGACGGGATGGCCGACTCCCAGGACGTGGTGGTCTTCACCGCAAACGAGGACTGGGCCACCCCGGCGTCGTCGGAGGGGGCCGTGGAGAACGCCGTCCGCACGTTCGGCGACCTCACCGGCATCGGCCGCTCGCACGAGCAGGCGCTGGTCAAGCGCGTGGTCGGCACCGCGGGGCAGACCGTGGAGTGCTGCACCGCCGAGGGTGCCGTGACCGTGGACGGGGAGCCCCTGGACGAGCCATACATCCACAACGACCTGCCGTTCATCCGGGACGAGCTGGACTGCGAGTCCGAGGTGATGTCCGCGCGCTGCTTCGGCCCGGTCACCGTGCCGGAGGACTCGATGCTCGTGCTCGGCGACCACCGCTCCAACTCGGCCGACTCCGTGATCGCGTGCCGCGGCATCCCCGCCGACCAGGCCGGGGACTGCGCGCGCTTCGTCACCCGCGAGGACATCGTGGGCGAGGTCTTCGTGACCGTCTGGCCGCCCACGCACTGGGGCGGGCACTGATCTCCTGAGGGGGCGGGGCGCCCTGGGCGCCGGCCGCCTCCGGGCCGTGCCGGCTCAGCCGGTCGTGGCCAGCTGCGCGGTGATCAGGGCGTCCATCGCCTCCCGCACCCGGGCCTCGGCGTCCTCGGGCACGGGTCCTTCGGTGCGGAGGCAGGCCACCACGTCGGCGGCCGTCCGCGGCTCGTCCAGCAGGAGCCAGACGGACGGGCCCAGACCTTCGAGCACGACCAGGCGGTCCGAGGCGAGCAGGACCAGGCGGCCGTGGTCGGTCAGGATGCCGTCGTCGACGGCGCAGCGGGACACCGCGCCCGGGGTTGCCACTCCGACGGAGGCCGAGAGCTCTTCCTCGGTGAGTGCCTCCCAGGCGGGGGTGACGGGCGTGGGCGGGGCCGCCAGCAGGCCGTCGACGACGCCCCGCAGGTCATCGGCTTCGGCGTAGACGAGGCGTTGGGCGCCGCCGACCGCGTCGAGCGCACGGCAGAGCGTCACGAGGCCGCGGGGGAGCAGGGAGAGGGAGGAGGTCTGGGGGACGAGCGCCGCGAGCGCGGCCACGAGTTCTATGGCCTCCGCTCGCGGCGTCACCGGGCCTGCCGGATCCCGCACGCGGTCCAGCACGGCGATCCGGGCCAGCCGGGCGTCGGGGAGGGTCGGACCGAGACCGAGGTCGTCCGGGCCTCGCTGGGTCTTCGGGCGCACCCCTCGTGACCCCAGCAGGGACAGCGGTTTGGGGTAGGGCGTGACGGTCAGGCCGTCTGGTGCGATGATCGCCGTCTCGTCGGTGAGGTAGGCGAAATGGGGTCCCAGCCGGCGCGTGGCCGTCGTCTTGCCCGTCCCGGACGCCGCCACCAGGACGATCGCCGCCCCGGTGTCCGGTGCGGCGAGGCACGCCGCGTGGAACATCAGGTGGGTGCCGCGCGCGGATTCGATCGCCCGTGAGGTCGCCAGGAACACCAGGTCCTCGTGCCACTGGAGCCACGGACGCGCGGCGCCGGCGTCGCGGTGCGCATCCGCGTCGGCGGGCGACTCCACGGCCTCCACACCGCATCGGGCCCAGGACTCGATCACCTCCGCCCGCTCGTCTCCCGTGAGGCCGCTGACCGTCATAGCATCGAGTCCGGCGCCGATGCGCAACGCGGTCGTCTCGCGCATGGCTTCGTCCTCCCCCTGGGTGCCGGGCATGGCTCACCCTTTCCCTCCCGTGGCTGTCCGGTCAGTGTACTGAGAGCCGTGCGGGCGGCCATGGCGCCGCCCCGCCGGACGGCACGGGCCCTCGCCAGACGCTCTCTATACTCGTCGCAGGTTCTCGGGCGCTGGGTGCGCCCTCCATCTGAGCCGAGGGAGGAGCCCGCATGGCAGCGCAGCCGACCACGGCGGCCGTCACCGTGGTGATCCCGCACTACGGCGATCCGGCCCCCACCCTCGCCCTCGTCGACCGCCTGCTGGCCGATCCCGGGGACGCGCTGGCCGCCGTCGTGGTCTCGGACGACGCCTCGCCCACCCCGTACCCCGAGGCGCACGATCCGCGTCTGACCGTGGTGCGCCGCGAGCGCAACGGCGGCTTCGGGGCGAACGTGAACGCCGGCCTGGCCGCGGTCACCACCGAGCTGGCCCTGGTCCTCAACTCGGACGCCGAGATCACGGGGGCGCAGATCGACGCGCTGGTGGCCGCTGCCGCTCCGTATCAGCCGGCCGTGGTCAGCCCGCAGGTCGTCAACGAGGACGGCACGCCGCAGTGGTCCGGCCGGCACTTCCCCACGGTCCTGCACCAGACCGTCGAGTGGCTGACTCCGCTGGCCCGCTTCCGTCACCTGGACGTGCTTCACGAGGCCGTGGGGCACGACGTCGCGGCGGCCCGGTCCGCCTCGCCCGTGGCGGTCGACTGGGTGATGGGCGCCGTGCTGCTCCTGCCGATGGCGCAGGTCCGCGCCGTCGGCGGGTTCGACGAGGAGTACTTCATGAATTCCGAGGAGGTCGACCTGCAGCGCCGCCTGCGCGAGCGCGGCGTGCCGTCGATCGTGGTCCCGGCCGTCCGTGTGCCGCACGGGCTGCACGGCTCCTCGGACCCGCTGCGCCGGCGCGGCTGGCTGGTGGACTCCCGGTACCGCTACGCCCGGAAGTTCGGTCACCCCCGGGTCCTCAAGGCCGCGCTCACCGCAGCGACGGGGGCGAACTTCGCCGTGAACGCGCTCCGGCAGGCCCGGGGTGTGGACGTGGACGCCCGCGCCGTGCTCCGGGACGAGCACGCGCTGGTCTGGAAGGGGCAGCGCCGATGAGCGCCACCGGCTACACCGTGCCGGCGCCGCTCGACGTGTGGGGCGGCCGCTCACCGGAACGGCTGTTCCTGGTCTCGCCGGCGTTCCACGGCTATCACCGCTCCATCGCGGCGGCGTGGGCGGCCCAGGGCTTCGACGTCACGGTGCACTGCTACGACGCCTACGCCACGCTCGGCATGAAGCTGCGGAACAAGGGGCTGCTCGAGCTGCCGCAGAAGGCGGGCGTGGACCGCACGGCCGCGCGGGTCGCCTGGGACACGGGGCGGGCCGTGGCCGCGCTGCGCGAGGCCCGGCCGGACCGCGTGCTCGTCATCAAGGGCGACTCGCTGGGCGAGGCCTTCTGGTCCGAGATCCTCGAAGCGGGCCTGCCCCGCATGCTCTGGCTGTACGACGACCTCGCGCGGCACGACTACTCGATGGAGTTCCTGCGCTCCGTCGGGCCGGTGCTCAGCTACGCCCGTACCGAGGCCGAGCTGCTGGCCGGCGAGGGCGTGGACGCCCACTACATGCCCAACGGTTTCGACCCGGCGATGGCGCTGCCCCAGGTGCCGCGGCGTGACGAACTGGTCTTCGTGGGCTCGCGCTACCCGAATCGCGTGGAACTGCTCACCCGCCTGGCCGCGGCCGGGGTGCCGGTGCGCGCCTACGGGCGTCAGTGGAGCCACCACCCGGTGGACCGCCTGCGCACGTGGGAGCTGACCCGGCCGGACCTGCCGGCCGAACGGGACATCCCCCTCGAGGAGGCGTACGCCGTGCAGGCGGCCGCCGCGGGCGCCATCAACATCCACGGCCTGCAGGCCGGCCACGCGATGCGGACCTTCGAGGTGCCCGGCATGGGCGGTCTCCAGCTCGTCGACCGGGCCGACGTGGCCGAGTTCTACGTCCCGGACGAGGAGGTGCTCGTCTTCGAGGACGCGGACCACCTCATCGAGCTGGGCCGCCGGGTCGTCGCGGACCCCGCCTGGGGAGCGCGCATCCGGGAGGCCGGCCGCCGCCGGTCGCACGCGGAGCACACGTTCGCGCACCGGGCGGCCATGGCCCAGGGGTGGTGGGCATGACCGACGCGCCCCTCTTCTGGCGCTCCGAGGACCTGCCGCGCTGGCACGCGTGGCAGCGCGCCCAGTGGCCGTTGACCCGGCGGGCCGCGGACACCGCGCGCTCGACCGTGCGCGGCGTGGCCGGCGCCCTGACGCGCCGCCGGTCCACCGGCGACGAGGCCCCCCGCCTGCTCCTGCCGGCGGGGGACGTCCACACCCTCGTCGCCCTGGAGTCCTTCGGCCCCACGCAGCTGGCCGCGCTGGCCTCGCCCGTGGCTGCCCTGGCCACCGCGCGGCCGGAGGTCGCCGCCGGGGTCGGCTGGGTGCTGCCCGCCGGTGACGCACCCGCCCTGCCCGGGGCCGCGGGCCACCGGGAGCACGCCGCCACCGCCGACGTCGTGACGGATCGCCTGCCCGGGCTCCGCCGCGTCCTGGTGGCGGGGGAGTACCTGCCCTCGGGCCGCGCCGCCGTGTGCTGGGCCCGGCAGCGGGGGGCGCAGATCGGCGTCGTCCAGCACGGGCTGCTGGCCGTGTCCACGCCGCCCGTCCCGCAGGACGGCACCCTGTACGCCTTCACGAGCGCGGACGCGGACTGGTGGACCCAGGGCCGCGCCGATGTGGAGGCCGTCCCGGTGGGCTCGGCGCTGCTCGAGCAGGCCCGCCGGACCGCGCCCGCGCTCTCGGGCGCCGGGGACGACGGCCCCGGGGTGTTCCTCGGCCAGCTGCACGGCGCCGAGCTGCCCCGCCGGGACTTCGCCGCGGCCGCCGAACAGTACGTGCGGGCCACCGGCGCCGCCTACCGCCCCCACCCGGCCGAGCGGGACCGCCTCTCCCGCGGTCAGCACGCGGCCTGGCGCAGGGCCGGCGTGCGGATCGACGACGCCGGGGCGCCTCTCATCGCCACCCGCGGGCCCGTGGCCGCCGTCTTCTCCACCGGGATCCTCGAGGCCGCGCAGGCCGGCAGACCCGCGTGGGCCGTCCACCCGGACCCGCCCGCCTGGCTGGAGGGGTTCTGGCGGCGCTACGGCATGACCCGGTGGCGGCCCGGCCGCACCCCGGAGCCCACCCCGCCCCTGGCCTCGCCGACCGCGGACCCCGCGGCCGCGATCGCCGAGCACGTCTGGAAGGAGACCGCGTGAGCATCCTGTGCGTCATCCCCGTGCGCGGCGGGTCCCGGGGACTGCCCGGCAAGAACATCCGCCTCCTCGGCGGCCACCCGCTCGTGGCCTGGACCATCCAGGCCGCCCTCGAGGCGGAGGAGGACCTGCACGTGGTGGTCTCCACGGACTCGGCCGAGATCGCCGAGGTCGCCCTCCGCTACGGCGCGGACGTCCCGGGCCTGCGCCCGGCCCACCTGGCCCAGGACTCGACCCCCACCGAGCCCGTGATCGAGCACGTGCTCGCGGCCGAGCGCGCGGCCGGCGTCGAGCCCGAGGGCGTGATGCTCCTCCAGGCCACCAGCCCGCTCCGCCTGCCCGGCACCCTGGACCGCGCCGTGCGGCAGTTCCGGGACACGGGGGTGGACTCGCTGGTCGGCGTCGTCCCGGTGTCCCCGTTCCTGTGGCGCCATCCCGAGGATCCCGGCGGGGAGCCGATCCCGGACTTCGACGTCACGGCGCGCAAGCGCCGGCAGGACATGTCGCGCGCCGACCTGCGGTTCCGCGAGAACGGCTCGCTGTATGTGACGCGCCCCTGGGTCTATGACCGGCTGCACAACCGGCTGGGCGGCCGGATCGGCATGCTGGAGCTCGACGACCTCGAGGGCGTGGACATCGACACCGAGCTGGACTTCGCCCTGGCCGAGCAGCAGATGGACCAGTACCTGGCGGTCCAGAAGGTGCTCCAGCACCGCCCCGACCTCGGTGCCCCGCGCACCGCCGAGACCCCCACCACCGGCCCGAACCGCACCCTCGGAGGCACGCAGTGATCATCGAACGCAGGCTCACCCCCTACCTCGTCTTCCCCGAGGACTCGCTCCTGGCCGCCCTGCAGAAGATGACCGACAACCGCGAGCGCACCGTGTTCGTGGTGGACTCCCACGGCTTCCTCGTCGGCTCGCTGACGGACGGGGACGTGCGCCGCTGGCTCCTGGCGCATCCGGAGGCCTCGCTGGACGTGGCCGCGGCCGACGTCGCCCATCGCGACCCGGCGACGGCGTCCCTGGGCGCCTCCCCGGCCGAGATGCGCGAGGCCCTGCCCGCCGGGGCGCTGCACCTGCCGCTGCTGGACGAGCGCGGCCGCCTGACGGCCCTGGCGATCAACCGGGAAGCGGAGCTGCGGATCGGCGGGCACCGGATCGGGGAGGGCCACCCGGCGTTCCTGATCGCGGAGATCGGCAACAACCACCAGGGCGATGTGGACCTGGCCCGCCGTCTCGTGGACCTGGCCGTCGAGGCGGGCGCGGACGCCGTGAAGTTCCAGCTGCGGGACATGGACGCCCTGTACCGGCAGTCCGGTGCGGCCACCGCCGGTGAGGACCTGGGGGCCCAGCGCACCCTGGACGAGCTGGCCAAGTTCTCGCTCTCCGCCGAGGACATGGTGCGGGTGTTCGACCACGTCCGGGACGCCGGCGTCGCCCTGATGTGCACCCCGTGGGACGCCCCGTCCATGCGGGTGCTGCGCGAGTACCCGGTGGACGGCGTGAAGATCGCCTCGGCGGACCTGACGAACCACGGTCTGCTGCGGGACGCGGCCGCCTCCGGCCTGCCGATGGTGCTCTCCACCGGCATGTCCCGGGAGGAGGAGATCCGCGAGTCGGTGGCCCTCGTGCGCTCCTTCGGCGTCCCCTTCGCGATGCTGCACGCCCAGTCCACGTACCCCGCCCCCTACAAGGACGTGAATCTGGCCTACCTGGACCGGCTCGCGGAGATCGCGCAGACGCCGGTGGGCTACTCGGGCCACGAGCGCGGCTTCCACGTGGCGCTGGCCGCGGTGGCCCGGGGTGCCTCGATCATCGAGAAGCACTTCACCGTGGACCGGGGGCTCGAGGGCAACGACCACAAGGTCTCCCTGCTGCCGGAGGAGTTCGCGCAGATGGTCCGGCAGACCCGGGACATCGAGGAGTCGATCGGCGTCGGGACCGAGCGCGTGGTCTCCACGGGCGAGGCGATGAACCGCATCAACCTGGCCAAGTCCCTGGTGGCGGCCCGTCCGCTGCAGGCCGGCGTCACGATCACCGCCGACGACGTGACCGTGAAGTCCCCGGGCCGCGGCCTGCAGCCCAACGAGCTGCCGCGTCTGGTCGGCCGCACGCTGCACCGCGAGATGGCCGAGGGCGACTTCTTCTTCGCCGGCGACCTCACCGACACGGTGCCCACCGGGCGCCAGTTCCAGTTCCGGCGCCCCTGGGGCCTGCCGGTGCGCTACCACGACGTCGAGGCGCTGACGAAGGACTGCACCCCGGACTTCCTGGAGTTCCACTTCTCCTACAAGGACCTCGAGATCGACATCGACTCGGTGTTCACCGAGCCCATGCCGATGGGCTTCACCACGCACCTGCCGGACATCTTCTCCGGTGACTTCCTCGTGGATCTGGCCAGCGACGACGACGCCGTGTGGGAGCGCTCGATCGCCGAGGTGCAGCGCACGATCGACATCACCCGGGACCTGAAGCGCTGGTTCCCGAACGAGGAGGAGCCCATCATGGTCATCACCATGGGCGGGTTCACCCTGGACCGGCACATCCGCCCGGAGGAGCGGCTGCCGAAGTACGAGCGCATCGCCGAGGCCGTGCAGCGCCTGGACACCTCCGGCATCCGGATCGCCGCGCAGACGCTGCCGCCGTTCCCGTGGCTGATGGGCGGTCAGCAGTACCACAACCTCTTCATGGACCCGGACGACACCGTGGCGTTCGTGGAGGCCACGGGGGTGCCCCTGTGCCTGGACATCTCCCACTCCAAGCTCTCGGCCACGTTCCTGGGGATCCCCTTCTCGGAGATGGTGGAGAAGCTGGCCCCGCACACCATCCACCTGCACCTCGTGGACGCCACCGGTGTGGACGGGGAGGGGCCGCAGATCGGCGAGGGCGACGTCGACTGGCCCGTGCTGTGCGAGCAGCTGGACCGCCTGGCCCCCGGGGTGAGCTTCATCCCGGAGATCTGGCAGGGCCACATCAACAACGGCGAGGGCTTCTGGACGGCCCTGGACCGCCTGGAGCAGTGGCTGTGATCCCGGACGTGACGACGCCCGCCCCGGCCCCGCTGACGCTCTGGGTGGTGCCGGTCGCCGACCTCGGCGGCGTGGCCCGGCACGTCCTCGACGTCGCGCGCGTGGGCCTGCCCGGTCTGCGTCTGGCGGTGCTCTGCCCCGAGGGGCCGCTCGCCGAGCGCCTGCGCGAGCAGGGCGCGGCGGTGTTCACCGGGGACGTCGGTCCCGACGCCGGCCTGGCCGCCTCGGTGCGCACGCTCCGGACGGCGGTGCGCACCCTGCGCCCGGCCGCGGTCCACACGCACCTGGCCTACGCCGACCTCGCGGCCTTCACGGCGCTGGGCGCGGGGCGGGCCCGGCGGCGGGCCGGTGCGCCGGCGCTGCTCAGCACCGAGCACGGGATCGCCCTGGACGACCAGCTGTACAACCGGGCCGCCGCGGCCCGGGTGAAGAACGCCGCGCACCGCGCCCGGCTGCGCGGCACGGACCTCGTGATCGCGGTGGCGCAGTCCACCGCGGACGTGCTGCGCCGCAAATGGGGCGCGGGGGCGCCCCTCACCGTGGTGCGCAACGGCGTGGACGGGCCCGCGGTGCGCGCCGCGGCCGCGGGGCAGCGGCGCGCACCGGGGGAGGGGCTGCGGATCCTCTCCCTGTCCCGGCTGGCCCCCGAGAAGAACCTCGACCGGCTGATCGCCGCACTGCCCGCCCTGCTGGAGCGCGACCCCGGGGCGCGGTTGACGTTGGCCGGCACCGGGCCGCTCGCGGCGGCGCTGCGTGCGCAGGCCGAGGACCTCGGTGTCGCGGATGCGGTCGACCTGCCCGGCTTCGTGGAGCCGTGGGGCACCATGGCCGAGCACGACGTGCTGGTGCAGCTCTCCGCCTGGGAGAACCTCAGCTACACCCTGCTCGACGCCGCGGCCGCGGGCCTGCCCGCCGTCGCCACGGACGTGGGCGGCAACGGGGAGATCCTGCCGCCCGAGCGCCTGGTCCACGAGACCACGCCGGCGGCCATCGCCGACGCCGTCGTGCGTGCCGCCGCCGAGGGCCCGGGCGAGGTGCGCGTGGGCGACGTGGAGACCATGGCCCGGGCGACCGCCGAGGCGACCCTCGAGGTGCTCGGGCGCCGGGTGGGGAAGACCTCGGGATGACCGGTCGTATCTGGATCCTGGCGAACCAGGGCGAAGTGGGTGGCGGCGAGGTGATGCTGCACCACCTCGCCACGGCCCTGCGCGAGCTGGGGCGGGACGTGGGCGTCGTGGCCCCGGTGCACCCGGCCGAGACCGCCGATCGTCTGGCCGCGGACGGCTTCGACGTGGTCCGCGTGGGTAGGCCCGGACGACTGGGGTACCTGCGCGCTCTCCGGGCCTGGGACCGTGGCCGAGGCAAGGACGACGTCGTCTGGTGCAACGGGCTGCTGCCCGCCACGGCGCTGGCCGGCCGGCCGCGCCGGATCGTGCACCTGCATCAGGTACCCGAGAAGCCGGTTCTGCGCGTGTTCTCCGCCCTGGCGCGTCCCGGTGCGCTCGCGGTCCTCGCGCCGTCCCGATTCGCGGCGGACCGCATCCGCGGGGCGCGCGTGCTCCACAACTGGGTTCCGGCCCCGACGGCGCCGCAGACACGGCGGGCCCGCGGTGCCGATGATCCGGTGACCGTGGGCTTCCTCGGCCGGCTGTCCGAGGACAAGGGCATCGTGACGCTCCTGGAGGCCGCCGCGCTGCTGCGGAAGACCGACCCGGGTGCTTTCGTGTTCCGCGTCGCGGGGGAGAGCCGATTCGTGGCGGAGGACGAGGCCGACCGGCTCGCCACCGCCCTGAAGGCAGCCGGTGAGGACGTCCAGGTGCTCGGCTGGCAGGACAGCGGTGAGTTCCTGGCCACCGTGGACGTGCTGGCCGTGCCGTCGCAGTGGGCCGAGGTCTTCGGCCTGGTGACGGCCGAGGCGATGGCGGCGGGCGTTCCGGTGGTGGCTTCCGATGCGGGGGCCGTTCCCGAGGTGGTCGGCAGCGATCACCCCTTCGTTGTTCCGCAGCGCGACGCCGCCGCACTCGCGAATTGCTTGCGGGCGGTACGAGCGATCGATCTGGGGGCGGTGGCCCACTCCCAGCGACGCCGCTGGGAGTCGCTGTTCTCCCCCGAGGCCGGCCGCGCCGCCGTCGCCGAGCTCCTGGATGACCTGTCCCTATGATCCCCGCGGAGGACTCATGACCGAGACGCCCCTGACCCCCGAGGCCAGCGTGATCGTCCCCAGCCGGGGCGGCGCTCAGCGGTTGCCGCGCCTGATCGGCGCCCTCGCCGCACAGGAGGACGCCCCGCCGTTCGAGGTCCACGTGGTCGTGGACGGGGATGTGGACGGGTCCGAAGGGATGCTCGCGCCGTTGGCGGCGGAGCATCCGGGTCTGGACCTGAGCTGGACCGTCTTCGGCGAGAACCGCGGACGGGTCGCCGCACTCAACGCCGGCGCCGACGCGACGTCCGGCCGCATCCTCATCCGCGCGGACGACGATCTCGAGCCCGGACCCCACTACATCCGGGACCACGTGGCCGCGCACGCGGGCAAGCCTGGCGGAGCGATCGGACTTTACTTGAACGTCCTGGAGCCCACCCCGTATCAGCGCGCCTACGGTGACGCCCAGGACGTCCTGCACCGCGAGCACGCGTATGCGCTGCCGGCGGATCAGCAGTGGCGGCACTGGGCGGGCAACGTGTCCGTCCCCCGTGCCCTGCACGAGCAGATCGGCGGCTACGACCCGGACTACCGACAGTACGGGTGGGAGGACATCGACTACGGCTACCGGCTTCACGCGGCAGGCTACCCGGTGGTGATCCGTCCCGAGCTGGAGACGCGGCACCACGCTGCCGCCGTGACAACGCACTCGAAGGCGGTGCGGGCCTTGCACGGCACGGCCGCGCGGAACCTGTTCGTGAGCAAGCACGGGGCGGCACCGCTCGGCACCATCGGTGCTCCGCGAGGCGTGTGGGGTGCTGCCGTGCGCCTGGTGGCGTTGGGCGCCACCGAAGCCACTCTCACGCGCTCCAGTGCGCTGATCGACGCCGTCGCGGACCACCTGCCTCGGGGGCTCGCCCGTCGACTCATCGCCCTCCAGGTGGAGGGTGCGGCCGAGGCAGGACGGGCCCACCCCCACCGTGCGCAACGGGCCATCTGAGGAGACACGATGTCGGAACAGACCCCCGCAAAGATCGCCATCGCCCACGACTACCTCACCCAGAAGGGCGGGGCGGAGCGGGTGGTGCTCGCCCTGCACCGGATGTGGCCGGACGCGCCCATCTACACGACGTTCTACGACCCCGAGGGAACCTTCCCGGAGTTCAAGGACGCACGCATCATCACCTCACCCCTGAACCGGGTGGGGCTGCTGCGGAAGGACCCGCGGCGGGCACTGCCGCTGCTGCCCCTGGCCTCCTCGCTGATGCACGTGAAGGAGCCGATCGCCGTCGTCTCGACCTCCGGCTGGGCGCACGGATTCCGCTACGACGGCGCCACGCTCGTCTACTGCCACACGCCGGCGCGCTGGGTGTACCTGTTGGACGACTACCTGGGCGAGGGCGGCCGGGACAGCATCAAGGGCCGGATCGCCCGCGTGCTGCGCCCGGGTCTGCGCAGGTGGGACCGCGCGTCCGTCCGGCGTCGATCACGCTATGTGGCCAACTCCACGGTGGTGAGGGAGCGGATCGAAGACGTCTACGGGCTCGACGGCGTGGACCTCGTGTTCCCGCCGCACTCCGTGAGCACGGAGGGCCCGCAGGCGCCGATCCCCGGCGCCGAGCGGCTGGCGGAGGACGGTTTCCTGCTCTCGGTCGCGCGGCTCATGCCGTACAAGCACGTGGATGTGGCCATCGAGGCTGCGGCCCGCGCGGGGCGGCCGCTCGTGGTGATCGGCAAGGGCCCGGAGGAGGCCCGGCTGCGGGCGATGGCGGGGGAGGACGTGGTGTTCGGCCAGGACCTCACCGACGCGCAGCTGCGCTGGGCGTACGCACACGCGACGGCACTGATCGCCGCGAGCCACGAGGACTTCGGCATCACGCCGCTCGAGGCGAGTGCATGGGGCGTGCCTACCGTGGCGCTACGGGCCGGCGGTTACCTGGACACCATCGAGGACGGCGTCAACGGGGTATTCGTGGATGAGCCGACGGTGGATGCGGTGGCCGGAGGGGTGGAACGTCTGCTGGCACATGACTGGGACCGGGCGGCGATGCAGGCGCACGCCGAGCAGTTTTCCGAAGTGGAGTTCAGCCAACGAATTCGCAATGCGCTCACGAATCTGCCGCGAATTGCGGGACAGCGATGAGCACCCCTCGGCGTCTGGTGTAATGGCCACATGCGAGCCAACGATCCCGGGGTGACACTCACCGTAGCCGTCACATACCCGGGGGACCCGACTGACCCCCAGTCTTGGTCTGGCACTCCGGCGGGTCTCATCCGGGGCCTCGAGGCGGCGGGAGTTCGGGTGGTGCCGGTGGACCTGACCCCGCCGTCCACTGCCGCTCGAGTCTGGACTCGGGTGACGGCACAACGGCTTCGCCCGACGGCCGACGAGTTGCTGACGCTTGGCCGTGAGAGTGCTGCCTACGCCCGCCTGGTGGAGCTGACTGCACTGTACCGCGTTCCCCGCCATGTGGACGCCGTCCTCCAGATCGGCACGGGCTACCGAGTTCACCACCGACGACTCGCCACTTTCGAGGATATGACGATCGCCCAGGCGGTCGAGCACGCGTGGGGTCCGTTTCCTGACCTGCCTCCAGCTCTCATCGACGGACGACGGCGCCTGCAGCAGAGCGTCTACGAGAAGGCGGGCATCTGTTTCGCGGCCACGTCCTGGGCCGCTGACTCCATCAGTGACGACTACGGAATTCCTCGCGACCGGATCACGGTGACGGGGCTGGGCGTCAATCGAGAGGGGCAGCCTTCCACGGACAAGGATTGGAGTTCGCCGCGGTTCCTCTTCGTCGGCCACGACTGGGAACGTAAACGCGGCGACGCCGTGGTCAAGGCCTTTGAACAGGTGCGCGACCTGTACCCCGACGCCCTCCTCCACCTGGTCGGCGCGGGTGTCCCCGACATCGATGCTGACGGGGTCGTAGTGCACGGGCCCCTGCCCATCTCAGAGCCGGCGGCGCAACAGCGACTGGGACGCCTCTTCGCCGAAGCCACGTGTCTCGTCGTGCCCAGCCGACTCGAGCCCGCAGGCATCGTGTACGCGGAGGCCGGCCGCATGGGCATTCCCTCCATCGGGACCACTGTGGGCGGGGCCGCAGACATGATCGGCGACGGGGGGATCGTTGTGGATCCGTCAGATCTAGGGGGGGTCAGTGAAGCCATGCTGCGTCTGGCGGACCCGGCTGTGGCCAAGGAGTCGGGGCGCCGCGCATCACAGCACGCAGCGCGCATGACCTGGGAAGCGGTCGGCGCGAGAGTCCGCGACCGCTTGGTCCGCGCCGTCATCAGCGGCAGGGGTCCAGACGCTCGATGACCACACGGTCCTGTCCGAAGAACAGGTACTTCGTGTAGGTGATCGTCCGAACGGGTTCCGTGGCTGCCACGGGGTGTCCCATGGACACGACGGCGCACTGACGCGAGTCGGAGAAGAGCGCAGCCCACCCGCCGACGACGTCTGATCGAGTCGGATCTTCTGCTACGCCCACGTTCGAGTGCAGCCCTACCCAGGCGAATCCGGCGTCCACGTCCTGCGGCGCCAGCCCCTCCGCCACGAGCTCCTCCGCCGCCTGCCACACGACGCCCGTGCTCGACCACGTATGGAGAGTCACCAGGGCAGTGGCGGCCACGACGATGAGGGCGGCCGTCGCGGCGGCAACCTTCTGGGCCCCCCGTGGCCGTGTGGCCCGAAGCACCAGCACACTCAGGGGCACGATGAGCGGGTAGAGATACCGCTCGAACATCGCCTGGCCCGAGAACGTCTGCACTGTGATGCCCGCGAAGTAGATCAGCAAGAACGAGGCCATGAGCAGGGCGACGGGGTGACCAGCCGATCGCCATGGCCGGCCGGGACGACGACGTGCACGCGTCGTGACATCGCCACACAGGGCCGCCACCGCGGTGCCGGCGAGGATCGCCAGTCCTGCGGCGCACCAGAGAATCCAGCCCGGCACCGTGTCACGCGCGCCGTGGGACATGGCCATGTAGCCGCCGTCGGCTGCCAGGTAATTTCCCAGCAGGGCGCCCCGCCCGAGGAGGAACACGAGCCCTGCCGTAGTGAGGGCGCCTGCCGTGCCGAAAGACCAGGCTGCGGCGGAGCGCGGCTTTGAGGCACCGAGTAGGACCGCTGGAGAACAGACGAACATCAAGGTCATGACCCCCATTGCGAGGGCCCGCACCGCGCCTCCAATTGTGGGATCGACCATGGGTGGGTCGTCACCTGGCTGCGAACGGCGCCAGACCTCAAAGGCGGCGATAGCGGCCAGCGTGACGAGCGAGGCAACGAAAATGACGCGCCGTCTGTCCCGCCGGACGAGCCAGGCGGTCACCGCGACCGCCGCCACTGCTGCCAGGCCTTGCTCTCGAACCGTGGTCGCCCACAGCCCAAACGCCATGCTCCCGATGAGGTTGAGGACGCCGCCGCCGTCGAGGTAGCGGGCACCGAAGTACAGACCACCCGCAATGCCCGCCATCATCGGGACATCAGTCATGTAGGACGTCGACAGCAGTGCAAAGCCTGGAGCTACTCCGACCAACGCCGCGACCAGCAACGAGCGGCCCCTCGGCAGAACCCGTCGCGCCGTGCCGTAAGAGAAGCCGATCATGGCGGCTCCGCAGAGCATCACGAACACATGCTGGCCGACGACGCTGGACGCAAGCGAACCTAGGGGCACCATCATCCCGACCATCGAGGCCCGGTTGAATCCGACGAGATGCACCCGGCCGGTCTCGGCAAACGAAGCGGCGATCCGTGAATGAGCCCACGAGTCGTTGTGAGGAATCCAGAGCGCACCGGCGGTGCCTGCAACAATCGCGGGGAGGACCACAAGGGCCACGATCAGGGCCGTCACGATGACGGCGTCGGTGTGATGTCCTCGTGCGCGCACGACGGTTTCCATGCTCATCTTGCGGTGTTGAGCAGGTCGAGCAGATAGCGGCCGTAGCCGGATTTCACCAGTGGCTGGGCTCGTTCCTGAAGCTGCTCATCTGTAAGGAGCCCCTGGCGCCACGCCACTTCCTCAGGAGAACCGACCTTGAGTCCCTGGCGGGACTCGACCGTGCGAATGAAGTTGGACGCGTCGTTCAGGTCGTGGAATGTGCCCGTGTCTAGCCACGCCGTGCCGCGCGGCAGGACCTCCACGTTGAGGCTGCCGCGTTCCAGGTAGGTGCGGTTCACGTCGGTGATCTCCAGCTCGCCGCGTGCCGACGGCTTGAGGCTCTTCGCAATCTCGACGACGTCGTTGTCGTAGAAGTACAGCCCGGGCACCGCATAGTTGCTCTTGGGCTCCTCGGGCTTCTCCTCCAGTGAGACGGCCTTGCCGGCGTCGTCGAACTCCACCACGCCGTAGGCGCTGGGGTCCGCCACCCAGTAGCCGAACACGGTGGCTCCGTCGACCTGGGTGTGACGGCGCAGCTGCTGGCCCATGCCGGGGCCGTAGAAGATGTTGTCGCCGAGCACAAGGGCGACGTGGTCGGTTCCGATGTGCTCCTCGCCGAGGATGAACGCCTGGGCAAGGCCGTCTGGGGAAGGCTGCTGCACATAGGTCAGAGAGACGCCGAACTGGGAACCGTCGCCGAGGAGGCGCTGGAACTGCTCCGCGTCGTGTGGGGTGGTGATGACAAGGATGTCGCTGATGCCCGCGAGGATGAGGGTGGACAGCGGGTAGTAGATCATCGGCTTGTCGTAGACGGGGACGAGCTGCTTCGAGATGCCGTGGGTAATGGGATGCAGCCGGGAGCCCGTGCCGCCGGCGAGGATGATGCCCTTCATGCTGTGATGCTATCGGGAGCAGAGGGTCCTGTCTGAGGGGTACGCACGGTGGGTGTACAGGATCTCCTCAGTGTGAGCAGAAGCCGGATATGATCACCCTGTGCAGCAAGTCGTCAGAGATGCCATCGCACGCGGTGTGGCTCCGATCCGCCGACGTCAGCCGTACGTGATCTGGGGAAATGAACCCATGAACGGTGGGAATTTTCTCTTCCTGTGGGTGACCGCGTGGGCTCGTCAACGGTCCACCGGGGTGAGTTGGCTTGTGAGGTACAAGCCCAAAATGGAACCGTGGCTCCAGGAATTCCCGCGACTTCGCGAACTGACGGTGACGGAGGACAAGGTTTCCTTCTTCCAGTCACGGACCGTGGAATGGGGTCACGAGATCAATGTGGATTTCCTCTACCCGGACCTGAAGCAGTTCTGCCGGGACATGCTCCTCCAGGGGTCGGCCTTCAGCGATCGCTGGGGCACCGTCACGCCGGGGGCCACGGTGGTGAACGTGCGGCGCGGCGACTACTACAGCAACCCAGAATTCCGGCGTCATTACGGATTCGACGTTCGTGAATTCGTGCGGGTGGCGATCGAAGAAATCGACTCCCCGGGAGGGGCGCCGGTGGTCTTTGTCTCCGACGATCCCGACTGGTGCGTGACCCATCTGTCGGACCTGTTTGCGGGCGGCGATGTCCGGGTGATGCCTTCGCCACATGACATGTTCCAAGACCTGGCCCAGGTCTCGAGCGCGGATAACCTGATCCTGGCTAATTCTACATTTTCATACTGGGGCGGTTACCTCGCTTCCTCTCGACCCCCCGGGCAGCGACCGCGCAGGGTCGTAGCGCCGCTGTTCTTTGGACGCCACTATCCGTACTCTGAGTCCGCACTCCTCTTGCCGGAATGGCTCGCCGTGCCCGGGGACCGGTACGGGGAAGGAAGCGCCTGATGCCCCTCGGTCTCAATGTGCCGTCTACACCGGGCCCTCGGCTCGGATACGTGCTACCCGGTCCGATCCTCTCTTCCGGTGGCCTGGTTGCCATGGAGGCGCGCGGATTCTCGGGCCTGACTGAGCTGGCTCGCAGTTGGCCAGGACGGGTCATCGTCCTCGCGCCTGCGGTGAATGACATCCCCGAACCGCTCCCACTGGCCTACGTGACCGCAGACGTCGACAGCCTGGGTTTCGACATCGTCAAAGCTCAGCCCGTCCCGGCTGAGATCGATTCCCTGGGCCTGGACCTGACGCTGGGTCTCCTGGCACCCCATTGGAGAGGGATGACCGAAGCCCGTACGCCCGCAGTACTGACGGCCGAGGTGGACTACGGCATCCGTCTCGGCATCCACCGTGCGACGTCCTCCGGAATCCCGCTCGCTCGTGCAGCGGTCGGACTCCTTCGTGTCGAGGCCGGGTTACGCAGACAGGCTCGGAAAGCGAGATCTCTTCAGTGCAACGGACCTGCTGCCTTCCGGGCCTATGGTAAGCAGTCAGCCACCCCGCTGGCCTTCATGGACCATCGAATCTACGCCGCAGACGTCGCAGCCGCGCGTGCCGTTCGGGCATGGGACGGCGAGGGTCCTCTTCGCATGGCCTTCTCCGGTCGACTGGACCCGATCAAGGGCCCTGAGTACGCTCTTGAAGTCGCCCATCGGGCACGCCGGGCGGGTCTGCCGGTGGAGATGGCCTTTCTGGGGACCGGGCCAATGCGCGAGACACTGCAGGACCGCGCGGAAGGCTGGGTCCAGTTCCGTGGATTCCGCGACTACCGCACCGAGTGGCTGAACGACGTACGGGACACCGTCGACCTCATGCTGCTGCCCCACCTCCAGGGCGACCCGTCCTGTACCTACTTCGAGTCCCTGGGATCAGGTGCACCGGTGCTCGGCTACGCGAACGCCACGCTGAGCCCGCTCGTGCGGCGCCATGGTGTGGGCTGGGCGGTGCCGAGGGGAGACATCGACGGCATGGTGGAGATTCTGCGATCTCTCATCGATGACCCCGAGGCACTCCTTCGTGCACGGCAGGCAGGTCTCGACCTCGTAGCGACAAACGATTTCGAAACGACGACCCAGCGTCGCGCCGACCACCTGCTCCAGCACATCGGCCCCACTCCGCTCTAGGGTGTGTTGCTAAAGGATGGTGGCGAGCCAGTGCCGTGTCGCTGCGAGACTGAGCCCGGCGTGATAGTTCCGGGCGTACTTGTCCGAGCGCATCGCGATCCCTCGCCACTGCTTGAGCCGGTTGAAGCACCGCTCCACGACGTTGCGTCCCTGGTAGCACTAGCGCTGGTCTTCCCCGAAGTCGATGGCCCGGTTCGCCTTCGAGGGGCAGCCCTTGTCCACGTTCAGGCGGTCAGGCCGTGCCCTGGGCCGGCCACGGGCCCCGGGAACGCTGATCTGCTCCATCATGGTGGCCAACATCGAGGTGTCCGCGACCTGGCCGCCGCTCACCACGAACGCCAGCACCCTCCCCTTGCCGTCACAGACCAGATGAGACTTCGTCGTCAGACCGCCACGGGAACGTCCGATCGCGTGATCAGACGGCTTCTCCGCTGATCTCTTGTAGTTCATCAGGGCCCCCTGTGGTGCGGGGCAGGGTTGCGCTGTGCTGATGGGTGCGCACGATCGTGGAATCGATCGAGGCCACCCAGTCCAGCTCACCGGCCGCCTGGGCCATCGACTGAGTGCGCTCGAGCGCCTGCCCCCACACACCCTGGGCGGCCCACCTGTTGAAGTTCTTGTAGATGGTGTTCCAGTTCCCGAACCGCTCGGGCAGGTACCGCCACGGCGCCCCGGTGCGGAACCGCCGCGCGGTGGCCTCGACCACGATGCGCCGATCCATGGGCGGACGCCCGGTGGTCTTGGCTTCGGGGAACAGTGGGCCGATCACGGCCCAGACTTCGTCTGAGATAACATCACGAGACATTTCCTCAGACTCGCGCATTCACCTACCCGATTCCTTTAGCAACACGCCCTAGACGTGCATCAAGCCCATCATGTCGCTATCTGGTGGAGACATGACCGGATACGAGTACTCCCGAGGTCTTCGGTCAAGAACGGCCTCCGGAGTACGTCAGCGCGGACGGTCCGCCCTCATTGATCGACTATCGAGCGACCTCGACCACCTGTAATTGCTCTACCGGGCCGAGAAGCCCAGGCGTCGGATGCCCCTACATGGAGAGCTACTGGTAGGCGTGCCAGCCGATGTCAAGTGGCCCCGACGCCTCCGAAAGACAGGTGCCATTCAAGCAGGCGCGTGAGATCAGATGATCGGGCGAGCCGGAATGTTCTTGGTGGTGGTCGTACCGCCCGGATTCGTCTTCGTCGAGTACGTCATCGTGGTGTTCGTGGTGACCGTGGTGTTCGTGGCCACGGAGCAACTACCAGCGACGTGGTAGTTGATAAAGAAGCCGGGCAGGTAGTCACCAGAGCGCAAGGCAGAGGTGGACGTGTTCACGATGGTGGGCTTGTTCCACGTCAGGGTGAGCGTCTTACGGTCTGCAGACAGGCTATAAGACCAGCCATTCAGAGTGGTGCACTGCGTCCAGCGCCACGTGCCAGTCGTGTTGTATCCACCGGTGGGGCACTGGTCGATGATGATCGGGTTGTTGAACGTGTATACGGTGGTCACCGCATCGATCCGGGCCGTTCCGGACGTTGTGTTCGAGGTTTCGAGCCAGTAGCCGATTGAGGAGGAGGTGCTGCGCAAACCGTCGCCGATCGGGGTCGAGCCGTTGTATGCGCCATTCGAGGGGGTAACGCCCTGAGTGTCCAAGAAGCCGCCGTTATAGGTGCATCCAGAGTCCACGCGGTAGTAGCGGCCCTGGTAGATCTGCGGGGTGACATTGGTAGCCGTCAGGGTCGTCTTGGACGCAGCGTACGCGGGCGCGGCAACAGCGGCGGCGATGGTCGGGACCGTCCAGGTCAGACCGGCTGCAACGGTACGGCGGTTGAGGGTTTTGGAGGTAGTGGTCTTGCTCGAGGTGATCTGAGAATCAGTCATTTAAGTCTTCCATTGGCGGTTGGGGATTGTGTGGGCTTACCCACTCACGGGTCCTTGGAGTCAAGCGATCTTGAAGGTCGCGTCCCGGAGCTGGATCTCGAGGTACATTGTACCTCCAAGGGTCTGGACGTAGCGGCGCAGCGTGTCGAGCTGGGCCTTGGCCAGGTCGCCACGTTCGATGGTGGACACGCGGTTCTGAGAGACCTGCAGTTCGGCGGCGAGCTCGGACTGGGTCAGGTGGAGGGACTCTCGCAGCTCGCGCAGTCGGTAGGCGCGCACCTGGGCGCGCATGTGCTCCTTGTGGGCATCGACGAGGGCGGGGCGCGGCGGACGCTGGGCGGTGAGCTGGTCGAAGGTGGACATGGGTGCTCTCCTGACTGCTGGGGGTGGGGCGGCGCGGGGCTGATCTCAGGGGAGACGGTCAGGTCTGCGGGTTGGCTGCGCAGCGCCGGGTGGGGCGCTGTGGAGTGCTTGGAGGTGGTCGGCGAGGTGTTCTTCGGCGAGCGGGATGTTCTTGGAGTACCAATTCTTCCAGGCGCCGGCCTTGTCTCCGGCCACGAGCAGGATCGCTTGGCGGCGGGGGTCGAAGGCGAAGAGGATCCGAATCTCCGTGCGGCGGCTTGAGTCGGGGCGCAGCTCCTTGAGGTTCTTGTGCCGGGAGCCGGTGAGAGTGTCCGCCAGGGGCCGGCCCAGGGCGCGGCCTGACCGCCTGAACGTGGACAAGGGCTGCCCCTCGAAGGCGAACCGGGCCTGGTTGCGCCGGCATGGCATCGCGGCCACGATCCCTGAGCGGGCTGACCAGATCGCGCACCGGCGCAAACGCCCGGGCCGGGCCATCGACTTCGGGGAAGACCAGCGCTAGTGCTACCAGGGACGCAACGTCGTGGAGCGGTGCTTCAACCGGCTCAAGCAGTGGCGAGGGATCGCGATGCGCTCGGACAAGTACGCCCGGAACTATCACGCCGGGCTCAGTCTCGCAGCGACACGGCACTGGCTCGCCACCATCCTTTAGCAACACACCCTAGGCGGCACCGCCCGCCCGGGGGCCTGTCCCGGAGAGGCCCGGGCCCTCAGCTGCCCACTCGCTGCCCGACCATTCGAGCAAGGTGGGCTGCCGCGTGGGCCGGCGTCGCCGCGCCGCGCCAGCTGTCCTGGAACATTGCCAACACCTCGCGGAATGGCATGCCGATACGTGCGGCCCGTTTGGTCAGCTCCCACCGATGTGATCGCGCAAGTTCTCGGGCCTCCTCCGATGTGCCGTGCTCTGCATTGCGCAAGGCCGCGAACATGGACCGGACAAAACGGGGACTGTCATGCGCGAACCCCACTGCGCCCAGAGAGGTTGCCAGCCGCCTGACGGCAACGAGGGGCTCCTCCGTGTAGGTGAAGCGATATCGCGCCGCCAGACGGGTGAGGAGCTCAAAGTCCTCGTAGAAGAGATCCTCGGCGTAGCCGCCCTCCCGGCGGAGCGCACCTGTGCGCATGAAGAACGACGCCGCTGGGATCCAGTTGGAATCGACAAGGCATGCGAGGGTGTCTTCGCTGCGTTGCGGTTCGTCCGGCCATGGAAACTCGACGCGCGAGGACGGGTGGAGCACCGAGGAGTTCTCGTCGATGACCACGGCGTCGCTGTAGGCAAGGACGACATCATCTGGAGCGGTCCGCAGGAGCTTCTCGTGGACCGCGATGCGATCTTTGCGCATGGTGTCGTCACCTGCGATGTAGGTGACGAATTCGGTGTCCACTTTGTCCAGCAGTCGGTTGAGGGTCGGATTCAGCCCCATGTTGGTGGAATTCGGATGGAACTCGAACGACGACGGCGCGTCTGCGAGCCACTGTCGGATGACCTCGGCGGTGTCATCTCTCGGGGATGCGTCATCGGCGATGAGGACTCGGACCGGAGGCACGGTCTGGCGTCGAATGCTCTCCAGTGTCTCGATGACGTAGGGAGCGTGGTTGTAGGCGACCACCAGAACGGTCGTGCCCGGGTGGTGTGGGCACCCGGAGTCACCCAGCCCTAGACCGACCTGTGATTCGGCCTGCCGCCGGAGGACTCGATGGCGCGTCCACCCGTCAACGAGTCCCCAAGCCGTCGCCACGCGATCGACCGCGCCAGGCCAGTCTCGGGCCTTCAGCCCGGCAGCCATAGCGGCCGCAGCCGCGCCCGCGCGGGTCAGTTCTGTGGTCGGTGCGGAGCTCAGTTCGGGCACCGCATGCCAGGCGTCCCGCGCAGAAGCGGCCTCCGCAAGTGAACGTCCCGCCCGGGCCCGCGTACGGACGCGGTCACGCCATGCGGAGGGTCGGGAGTAGATGATGCTCATGGCTCCGCAGTCCGTGATCGGCACGCCGGCGCGGTCGAGGCGGAAGGCCAGGTCGTTGTCCTCGCCACCGCGGACGAGGGCCGCATCGAACCCCCCGACGGCCAGCAGGACGTCCCGTCGGGCGGCGAAGTTCCCGCCCATGAGGGCCGGCCCCATCGACCCCCGCCCTGCAGGACGTGGGGGGACCGGCACGGTCTCTGCCACCAGCATCTCGAGTTTTTCCGCGAGTGACTTGCCGGTGAGCTGTGTGTCCTCCTTGACCACCACGCCGCCTGTCACGACAGGGAAGTCGTCGAGGAACTCATAAGCGAGCCGACACCAGTCGGGGTGGACAAGGTCGTCGTCGTCGCAGAACGCTAACCTTTCGGCCGACGCCTCATTGATGCCCCGGTTCCGGGCGAAGGAAGCCCCGGGGTGGGTGTCGGCATCGATGACGCGGATGAACACGCCCTCTGGCAGGGGAGCGAGGGAAGCGACATAGGGGTGAAGCCAGGGGTTCCCCCCGTTGTCGCATAGCAGGATCTCCCGGGGTGGCGCGTCCGTCTGACTCAGCAACGCTGCAAGCTGGTCCTTGAGGGGCAGTCCGCTACGGTAGCAGGGGATAATGACTGAGATCTTAGGATCCGTCAATGTCTACTCGCTTCAATAGAACGGCATGTTGGGTCAGGTCTACTCGACATGACTATTGGGAGCTCACCGCACCATTACTGTAGCCGCGCGGCATCAACCGGTCGCAGGGAAGGATCATCTGCCATCCCTCCGGCGCATGATCTATGACCACGGTCTCACGGCTGGGATTCTGTGACTCACATCGTTGGCGCAGGTTTGCGACCTGCTGCGACCAGGACGGCGCGCCATGGCGAGTGTTGACTGTGGCGGGGGAAATAAGCGATGATAATATGAGCGCTATCGCGGTGAAGGTGGGGACAAGTTTCTTGGCTGACCCAGAATGACTTGCGGCGACATCTAATGCTATGACAAGGGCTACCCATAGGAGAAGCGATGCCCCTGTTCCCCACCTTATGAAGGTGAAAGGCGGACGAATGTAGTCGAGTCCTGGATGGTTATTGAGGAGAAAGCTGAGCGCCCATGTCGTGATCGATGTGAGAGTGGCGGAAATAATCACCCACTTCCGAGTATTGTCCTTGATCGCAGACGCCGCCAAGAGCGCGGCAATAGCGATAGCGAGCGTGACAGGGACCAGCCAGCCGGAAATTTCGATCAGAAAGTTTGCGCGCGGCTGATTTCCGACCGGTGTCCCGAGGACGACATTCACAAGTAGCCCTCGAATCATGGAAAGGGGGTCTGCTAAGCCGCGACTTGTGCGGGTGGTGTCAGATGACAGGAAAGCAACGAGCTGCGCAACTATTCCTACAGACCATCCTGTGAACACGATTCTTTCGTATCGGGTCCCCTTCCAGGCTCGCCCCGCGATAATCGGAGCGAGAATCGCTAGCTGAATCTCGGTCATTGCGGCCATCGCCAGAGTCAGAGACCAGACCACCGACGCCGAATAAGTTCGAGGTGAGTGCCAGGAGATCCAGAACCCGAGATACAGAAAATACCAATGCAGGTTCGCGAGGTTGCCAAGCGCTTCGACTCCGGCAAAAGGGAGGAGGATGGGAATGATCATTACCAGTAGACGGAGAATCGGGCTGGTGATAAGACTCTTGGATATTAGAAAGCTGAGTCCGCCGATTAATCCGACCATGGATCCGAAGGCCACTGTCGTGGCGGTTGGCCACGTATCAACTGGAAGGAGGGATATAATTCCACTGATTAAACGCGGCCAAAAATGCAGATATCCATCATAGGGGTCAATGGGAAGGTGAAGGGATGGGTTGGACACCCATGCCTGCAAGAATACCTTTCCGTCCTCCGCGTAAAGAGTGTCCCATGTGGATGTGGGGAGTCTGACCAGGCTGCATACAATGCCGAGTGTTGCGCCGACGGCCAGTGCTGTCGGTACCTCGACGGTCGAGCGGTCGATGCTGGGCCGGGGGTCGAGGTTCTGATGCATAGGGCCTTAGTGCTGAATGAGTCGGTTGCCGCAGTGCTGACCCGAGGAGGGCCATGGGGTCGGTGATTCGAGCGTTCGGTGCGACCTGGGCATAGCCTATGTCACCATATTGTTGTGCACTCGCAGATACCCTGACCTCATGCAACTCCTCGTCACCGGCGGCGCCGGGTTCATCGGCTCGAACTTCGTCCACCACGTCGTCCGCGAGACCGGGCACGACGTCGTCGTCCTGGACAAGCTGACCTACGCCGGCAACCGGGAGAACCTGGCCGGCCTGCCCGAGGACCGCGTCACTCTCGAGGTCGGGGACATCTGCGACGCGGCCCTGGTGGACCGACTGGTCGCCGAGTCGGACGCCGTCGTGCACTACGCGGCGGAGTCCCACAACGACAATTCGCTGAACGATCCCTCGCCGTTCATCCAGACGAACATCGTCGGGACCTTCGTCCTCCTGGAGGCGGTCCGCAAGCACGGCAAGCGGTTCCACCACGTCTCCACGGACGAGGTCTACGGCGACCTCGAGTTGGACGACCCGGCGAAGTTCACGGAGACCACCCCGTACAACCCCTCCAGCCCGTACTCGGCCTCGAAGGCCGGCTCGGACCACCTGGTGCGCGCGTGGGTGCGCTCCTTCGGCGTGCAGGCCACGCTGAGCAACTGCTCCAACAACTACGGCCCGTACCAGCACATCGAGAAGTTCATCCCGCGCCAGATCACCAACCTGATCGACGGCGTCCGCCCCCGCCTCTACGGCCAGGGCGTCAACGTCCGGGACTGGATCCACACGGAGGACCACTCCTCGGCCGTGCTGCGCATCCTCGAGCGCGGCGAGATCGGCCGCACGTACCTGATCGGCTCGGACGGCGAGAGGAACAACAAGGAGATCGTGGAGCTCCTCCTCGAGCTCTTCGACCGCCCCGCGGACGACTACGACCTCGTCGCCGACCGCCCCGGCCACGACCTGCGCTACGCGATCGACAACACCGCGCTGCGCACCGAGCTCGGCTGGGAGTCGCAGTTCACGGACATCCGCACCGGTCTGGCGGACACGGTCCGCTGGTACCGCGAGAACGAGGCCTGGTGGCGCCCGGCCAAGGACGCCGTCGAGGCCACGTACCGCGCCCAGGGCCAGTGAGGGGGAACCGCTGATGCGCATCACCGAGACCGCCATCCCCGGCCTGCTCGTCCTCGACCTCGACGTCCACGGGGACAACCGCGGCTGGTTCAAGGAGAACTGGCAGCGCGAGAAGATCCGCGTCCTCGCCGCCGAGCACCCCCGCCTCGCCGCGCTCGCCCCGGTGCAGAACAACATCTCCTTCAACGACGCCGTCGGCACCACCCGCGGCATCCACGCCGAACCGTGGGACAAGTACGTGGCCGTCGCCCACGGCCGGATCTTCGGCGCCTGGGTGGACCTGCGCGAGGGGCCGTCCTTCGGCGCCGTCGCCACCGTGGAGCTCGGCCCGGACAAGGCCGTCTTCGTGCCGCGCGGGGTGGGCAACTCCTACCAGACGCTCGAACCGGACACCGCCTACACGTACCTGGTGAACGACCACTGGTCCGCCGACGCGCAGGGCCGGTACACGTTCCTCAACCTCGCGGACCCGACGGCGGCCATCGCCTGGCCGATCCCGCTCGAGGACGCCGAGCTCTCGGCCAAGGACCGCGCCCACCCGATGCTCGCGGACGTCACCCCCATGCCGCCCGCCCCGATCCTCGTGCTCGGCGCCGGCGGCCAGCTCGGCCGCGCCCTCGTGGCCCGCGCCGAGGCCGCGGGAATCCCGGTCGAGGCCCACGGCCGGGACACCTGGGACATGACCGATCCGGCGTCCTGGCCGCGGGGGCACTTCCGCGGCCTGCGCGCCGTGGTCAACGCGTCCGCCATGACCGCGGTGGACGCCGCCGAGACGCCCGAGGGCCGGGCCCAGGCCTGGGCCGTCAACGCGACCGCCGTCGCCGAGCTCGCCCGCCGCTGCACCGAGGCCGGCGTGCCCCTGGCGCACGTGTCCACGGACTACGTGTTCGACGGCGCCCTCCCCGTGGGGCAGGAGCACCCGGTGGACCACCCGCTCGCGCCGCTGGGCGTCTATGGCCAGTCGAAGGCCGCCGGTGAGGCCGCGGTGCGCACCGTGCCGCGGCACTGGATCGTCCGCACCTCCTGGGTGATCGGGGAGGGGAAGAACTTCGTGGCCACGATGGCCTCCCTCGCCGAGCGCGGGATCGACCCGGCCGTCGTCGCCGACCAGCACGGCCGCCTCACCTTCGCCGACGACCTCGCCGACGCCCTGCTGCACCTGGTCACCACGGATGCGCCCACGGGCACGTTCCACATGACCAACAGCGGCGACGTGGTCACGTGGCACGACGTCGCCCGGTGGGTCTTCGAGGACACCGGCCACGACGCCGCGCGCGTCTCCGCCACGACCACCGCCGTGTACATGGCCGGCAAGGAGGGCGTGGCCCCGCGGCCGACGAACAGCGCGCTCGACCTCGGGCCCCTGGCCGCCGTCGGCTACACCGCCCCGGATCAGCGCGAACGCCTGCGGACGTATCTGAGGCGCTGACCGCGTCTCGCACGACGAAGCCCCCGCCGATTTCGGCGGGGGCTTCGTGCGTGGGGGCGATCAGCTGCGCGTGCGGGCCTTGCGGCGTGAACGTCGCCCCTTCTTCGCGGACGAGCCGACGCTCGAGAGGTACTTCTCGTGGGACTTGTGGTACGTGCTCTCGTACCCGTAGCCATAGGCGTAGCCGCCGCCGCGCTGGGAGCGCGCAACGCCGTTCATGACGACGCCCAGCAGATGCGCGTCCACTGCGGCGAGATTCTCCACAGCCGCCTCCAGGTGGTCCTTGCGGGTCCGCCCCTGACGCACCACGAGCACAGTCCCGTCCACGGCCGTGGCCAGGAGCGAGCCGTCCGTGACGGGCAGCAGGGGAGGGGAGTCGACGATGACGAAGAAGTCCTCCGATGCCAGCTCCAACAGGGCCCGCATGCGCTTCGAGCCCAGCAGCTCCGACGGGTTCGGGGGCGTCCGGCCGGCGGGGAGCAGCGTGAGGTTCGGGATTCCGGTGGCCGCGAGGGCGTCGTCCGGCTGCACCTCACCGGCCAGCACCTCGGACAGGCCCACGTCGCCTGCCACCTGGAAGAGGTCGTGCTGCCGGGGCCGCCGCAGGTCGGCGTCCACCACGAGGACCCGTTCGCCGGCCAGGGCCAGGGCGCGGGCCAGGTTCGATGCGACGGTCGACTTGCCCTCGGAGGGGTCCGCGCTCGTGAACGAGACGACGCGGGGCGGCTCGTCGACGGAGACGAACTTGAGGTTGGTGCGCAGCGCCCGGATGGCCTCGCCGGCCCGGGGGTCGAGGTCCATGGCCTCCTCGCCCGTGCGTGTCAGGGACTCGTTCTCCGGGACGGCGCCGATCACGCCGGTGCCGGTGATCTCCTTCACGTCGGCGCGGCTGCGCACCTTCACATCGAGGAGACGACGGAGCACCGCGATGGCGAGTCCCGCACCCAGTCCGGCCACGACGCCCACGAGGACGTTGCGCCGGGTGTCAGGGCTCACGGGAGCAGAGGGCACGCGGGCGTCCGACAGGGGCACGACCTCCAGGGGGCTGTTCCTGTCCACCTCCGCCGCCACGTCCGCCGTCGCCTGCAGGGCGCTGTTCGCGAGCTGCGCGGCGGTCTCGGGATCCGTCGAGGTGGCGGTCACCTTGATCATGCTGGACCCGGGGACGAGCGCCGCGGAGAGCGAGTCGTCGTCGTCCTGCCCCGTGTCCTGTGCCACGCGTTCACGCACGGCCTGGCTGTTGATCAGGGCGACGTAGGCCTGAGCCCGGCTCTCGGCGGGCCCGTCGCCGGCGATGAGGCTCTGATCCGTGCTCCGCGCGGCGAGGAGCCCCTGAGATTCGGACGCGTAGATCCGGGGCTGCAGTGCGGAGTAGCCCCAGCCCAGCAGACCCCCCACGAGGGCGGCCGCCAGGAGCAGGAGGAGGTTGGCGCGCAGCAGGCGGAAGAAGTCGACGATCGTCACGGAGCACCTCGGGGGTCATGGACGGGGATGCACGGGCCGTTGTGGCCAGGAAACGCACGGGTCCACGGTACCAAGACCCACCGTACGGTCTGAGGGCCCGGGGACGACGCCCGCCACCGCGCTACGCTGAGCCGCGTATCGCCCGGCGTCCATGAAAGGTTCCGCACCATGCGCTCGAGCACGCCCCATAACCGGACGGCTGCCCGCGCTATGGGGGCCGTCGCGCCACCCGAGGCCCGGCCAGCCAGGCGCCACGCCTCGCTCGGCCTCGTCCCGGACGGTCAGGCCGCGTGGACCCGCTCTCCGTGGAACCCGCTGGTCACGTCGGCCTCACCGCGGCTGTTCGAGGCCGTGCTGGCCACCGGCCTGGTGGTGGAGGCGTTCAGCGCTCCCGGCCTGCCGATCCCGTTCGCGGAGTTCTCCGCGTTCCTTCTGCTGCTCCTGGCCTCGTTCCGGCAGCCCCGCCGGGACCTCTCCCAGTACGGCGTGCTGGCCCTCGGCGCACTGGCCCTGGTGGCGTATCTCGTCGCGGTGACCGTGCACAACGACCTTGACCCCACGCGTCGGGCCACCAGGATCACGCTCCTGATCCTGCTGATCTACGCCATCGCCAGCGAGCGGATCGACATCAAGGGCGTCCTCTACGGGATGACGGCCGGAGCACTGATCAACGTGCCCCTCTTCTACGCGGGCCTGGCCCCGGACACCTACGGCGGGTACCTCACCGGGTTCCTGGGGGACAAGAACGTCTCCGGCCTCTTCTACGCGCTCCTGCCCGTGCTGCTCGTGGCCACCCTGCAGCGCATGGGCCCGAAGCTCCTCGTGCTGGGCGCCGGCTCCGCCCTGACCTTCCTCACCGGCTCGCGGACCTCGATGGCCGCGCTGTTCTGCGCGGTCGCGTGGATCCTCGTGAGCCCCTACCTGGGGCGGGCCCTCCGTATCGCACTGGTGGTGGTCATGGGCTGGTTCGTCAGCTGGGCCGAGGAGAACCTGGCCGACCTCGGCATCTTCGGCGACCGCACGGGCACGGACTGGTTCCGGGCGCAGATCCAGGCGGCGTCCGTGGAGAAGGTGGCGGAGACGTCCTTCTTCGGCCAGGGCCTCTCCACGGCATTCGTGGACCTGGACCACGTGTCCATGTTCTTCCACAACTCCTATCTGGGTCTCCTGGTCGAGGGCGGCTGGCCGTTCCTGATCGTGGTGGTCGGCGCCTACCTCTGGCTGTGCCTGCGGCCCTTCGCCCGGACGCACCGCTCGCCTTCGCGTGTCGCCGTCGAAGCGGCCGCCCTCATCATCCTCGTGGCCTCGCTTCAGCTGGGGGAGGTGTTCATCACGATCTTCGGCGCCATCGTGCTCGGTTGCGGACTCCTGCTGAGCGCCCAGGAGGACGAGGAGGACCATGGCGCCCCCGCGAAGGACCGGGCCCACCGCCGCAAGCTGGACCGCATCATCGAGCGGTCCCGACGCGCGGGCCGCTGAACGCGCCGAGCACCACCGGTGCTATCCTGTCCGGGTTGCCCAGGCGAGGGAGCGTGCGCTCCGTGATCGACGAGGCCGCCGCCGCGCGTCAGCATGCTGACCCGTTGCGGCACTGAAGCCCCCTCCTGGCCGCATCCCGCGCCGCCCCCGGCTGCGCGGCCGAGACCCCCACAGGAGGACGCATCATGTCTGACCAGCTCAAGATCAAGGTCACCCGCCGCACCGACTTCGGCAAGGGCGCGGCCCGCCAGGCCCGCCGTGCCGGCCTGATCCCCGCCGTCGTCTACGGCCACGGCCAGGAGCCCGTGCACCTGCTGCTGCCGGCCCAGGAGACCACCCTGGCCGTCCGCAACCCCAACGCCCTGCTCACCGTCGTGAACGAGGCCGGCGAGGAGCACCTGGTCCTGCCCAAGGACATCCAGCGCCACGCCATCAAGGACACCGTGGAGCACCTGGACCTCATCGAGGTCCGCCGCGGCGAGAAGGTCATCGTCGAGGTCACCGTGCATGTCGAGGGCGAGGTCGCCGCCGGCACCGAGTACGTGCTGGACTACGTCACCGTGCCGGTCGAGGCCGACGCCACCGACCTGCCCGAGGCCGTCACCATCTCCGTCGAGGGCCGCGAGGCCGGCGACCACGTGTACGCCCCGGACGTGCAGGTCCCGGCCGGCGCCACCCTGCAGCTCGAGGACGACATCGTCATCGCCACCGTCAACGAGGTCGTCGAGCAGGACCTCGGCGACGAGTCCGTGCAGGAGGAGCAGGCCGCCGAGTCTGCCGAGGGCGAGTCCGAGGGCTCCGAGGACTGATCACGCCATGACGACGGGGACCACGCTCATCGTCGGGCTCGGCAATCCCGGGCCCGAGTACGAGCGCACCCGTCACAACGTCGGCCAGATGGTGGCGGATGAGCTCGCCTCCCGCATGGGGGTCGGGTTCACCCGCCACCGGGCCGGCGCCGTGGTGGCCACGGGTCGCCTCGGCATCGGGGGACCGCGGGTCGTGCTCGCGAAGTCCACCGGCTACATGAACGTCTCCGGACGCCCCGTCTCCGCGCTGGCGTCCTTCTACGGGATCGGCCCCGAGGACCTCGTGGTGGTCCATGACGAGCTGGACATCCCGTTCGACACCCTGCGCCTCAAGCGCGGCGGGGGAGAGGGCGGCCACAACGGCCTGAAGTCCATCACCGCCTCGCTCGGCACCAAGGACTACGCCCGCGTGCGCGTCGGCATCGGCCGGCCCCCGGGCCGCATGGACGTGGCCGACTTCGTGCTGCGCCCCTTCACCAAGCCCGAGCAGGACGTCCTGCCCCTGCACGTGGACCGTGCGGCGGACGCCGTCGAGAAGCTCGTCACGGACGGGCTCGAGCCCGCCCAGCAGGCGTTCCACTGACCTCCCGCCCCGCGACATCCTCGACGGGGGTGCAGCCCCACGCTCAGGGGGTCGGGGTCACGGCACGGGCCAGGGCATCCGCGATGGTCTCCAGCGCGGGATCCATGATCCGGATCATCTCCGCGTACCCCTCCACCGGTCCGCGGAACGGGTCCACGACGTCGAGGGGCTGGGCGGTCGACCGCGCGAGGGCCCGGTGGCGGGCCGCCTCCGCCGCGAAGGCACGCACTCCTCGGCCCGCGGGGATCCAGTCCCGTCCGTCCCGCGCGTCCAAGATGCGGACCAGCGCTGCGAGCTCCAGTACGGTGAACACCCGCGCGACGGCCTGCGGCACCTCCCGCAGCGCGAAGCGCATGTGCTCCTGAGCCGCCGCCAACACGAGATCCGCCTCCGCGACCATGAACGGCTGCAACGCGGCGGGCCGATGGTCCGCGAGGCCGGCGACACCGGCCTCGGCGCCGAGCCGCACGAGCGGCGGGGGCACCGTCAGGGCCTGGTTCGGCTGGGAGCCGGCGCTGCCGACCTCCACCCGGCCGGGGACCAGAGCCGCCAGCCGTCCCTGCAGGGCCCGGCTCGCATAGGCCGATCGGCACACGTTGCCGGTGCACACGATGAGCACGGCGTCCGGCGAGGGGAGGGCCCGGCGCCCCCGCCGGGCAGGCGGAGACGGGCTCGTCGGCGCCGGGCGACGGGGGAACGAGATCAACCGCGCGCTGCTCCGCCGTCACGCTCGAGCCACGAGGACAGCGCCCGGGCCTGACGATCGACGACCTTGCCGACCATCGGCTCGGCCTTCGCGGCGAGCTTCGAGCCCACCAGCGGAATCCGGCAGACGAGGGTGCCGTCCACGGAGAACTGGGAACCCTCACCGGCGGCGGTCAGGCGGAGGGCGCCGTCCGCCGTCGCCTTGGCGGAGGGCACGGTGATGGTGGTGGTGCCGGCGCGGGAGCCGTCCGCGGCGGGCGCGTCCCAGCGCTCCACCTGCTCCACCTGGAGGGCGGAGCCGATGAGCTTGCGGGCCATGTCCGGGACACGGTCCGGGATGCGGTCCGCGGGCAGGGAGCGCACGGCGGTGACGGTCATCGGGCCCTCCGGGGAGCCCTCCACGGAGAACGAGACCAGGGAGCCGCCGAAGGACTCGACCACGGAACGGTGGAAGTCCTCGGACGCCAGGGCGGCTGCCACGGCCGACGGCGGGTGCGGGATGGACTGCTGAGCGGAAAAGGCCACGGTGTCTCCTCGGGGTCAAGTCGGACCGCGCCCGGCGGGCCATGAGAGGGCCGGCACCGGTTCGCCGACGGCGATGGGCGTCCATCCCTCACCTTATATGCTGGCCTCCGCGAGCCGGGTCCCGTGCACGGCGCCGGGACCGGCCGCGCGACCCCTCGTGAACCCCCTGGAAGGTGTGTCCGCCATGTCGACACTCTGGGCCGTGGCCCTCATCATGCTCCTGAGCGGGACGGCGAAGCTCCGTTCCGGCGAGGACGTGCAGGCCACGTTCACCCGACTCAGGGTGCCCCGCCCGTTCGCGGCCCCCGCCCTGGCGCGCGCGTTCCCCTGGCTCGAGCTGCTGCTCGCCGCCGCCCTCCTGCAGCCCTTCACCCTGCTGCGTCCCGTCGTCGGCCTGGTGGCCGTGGCCCTCTTCGCCGCCTTCCTCGCGCTCGTGGTCCGGGCCCAGGACGACGGCGTCTCGTGCGGCTGCTTCGGCGAGGCCTCGGCCGCCCCGATCTCCCGCACCACCGTGGTCCGCAACGTCGTCTTCCTGGCCCTCGCCGTCCTGGCCCTGGCCGAGGGGATCGTCTCGCTGGCGGTGCACGGCGCGGGCCTGGCCTGGCAGCCGCTCACCGCCTTCGGCGCCGGGGCGTGGGCGTGGGCCCTGCTCGTGTCCGTGCTGCTCGCGACCGCCGCGTTCCTGGCCGGGCGCGAGTCCGTCCCGGCCGCACCCGACGCCGCCCCGGCGACGCCCACGCCCGAGGCCCCGGCCGCCGTCGACCCGGCCGACGGCGCCGAGCCCGAACGCCACCCGTTCCCGGACGCCGTCGTGGTCGCGGACGGCGAGTACACCGGTCTGCACCGGCTGGTCGCGGACGGGGCCGTGGTGGCCCTGCGCCTGTCCACGGGGTGCGGCTCCTGCGCGCGGGTGATCGAACGGCTGGACGAGTTCACGGACGCACTCGGGCCGGTCCGGCTGCGGGTCCTCATGCCCCAGCACACCCCCGGCGCCGACGGGGCGATCCACAGCGGCGCCGTCGACGCGTCGCTCGTGCTCGCCGACCCGGCCGGCGCCGCCTCGCAGGCCCTCGGTCTGCACTCGTTCCCCACCGCGGTGCTGCTCGGCACGGACCGGCTCACCGCCGGCGGCCCGGTGGGCGGCGCCGACGACGTCCTCGCCTTCCTCGAAGAGATCCGGGAGATCATGACCACCGAACTGCCCGCCGCCACGGACGGCTCCACCGCCACCCCGGAGGTCCACGCATGAGCGCAGTTGTATAAGAGACAGTCCTCGCCCCGCTGCTGCCGCGCCTGCGCGCCGAACGCGCCATCGAGGCGGCCGCCGCCTCCGCCTCCCGACCGCTCGAGGCCCGGGGCGTCGAGCTGGAGATCGGCCTGCCCGACGGCGCCCGCGCGCCCCTGCTGACCGTCCTCGCCGAGGCGCTGGCCGAGGGCCACGGCGAGCGCGCCGCCGTCCTCGTGGTCACCGCGACCACCCGCGAGGCCGAGGACCTCGTGACCGACCTGGCCGCCTGGGCCCCCGCCGGCGCCGCCGCGCTGTTCCCGTCCTGGGAGACGCTGCCGCACGAGCGCCTGTCCCCGCGCTCGGACACCGTGGGCGCACGCCTGGCCGTGCTGCGCCGCCTCGCCCACCCGGAGGAGCACGCGGAGGGCCCGCTGCGCGTCGTCGTCGCCCCCGTGCGCGCCGTGCTGCAGCCCCTCGTGGCCGGGCTCGGCGAGCTGAGCCCGGTGACCCTGCGGACGGGGGAGGAACGGGACTTCGACGGCGTGGTGGCCGCGCTCGCGGACGCCGCCTACTCGCGCGTGGACATGGTCAGCCGACGCGGCGAGTTCGCCGTGCGCGGCGGGCTGATCGACGTGTTCCCGCCCACCGAGGACTACCCCGTGCGCATCGAGTTCTTCGGCGACGAGGTGGAGCAGATGCGCTGGTTCTCCGTGGCGGACCAGCGCTCCCTCGAGGACACCACGGAGGACGGCTCGGGCCACCCCTCCGAGTTGTACGCGCCCCCGTGCCGCGAACTGCTCATCACAGACCACGTGCGCCGGCGCGCGAAGGAGCTGATCCCGGCCATGCCCGCCGCCGCGGACATGCTGGACCGGATCGCCGAGGGCGTGGCCGTGGAGGGCATGGAGTCCCTCTCCCCGCTGCTGGCCGAGGCCATGACGTCGTTGCCCCGCATGCTGCCCACCGGCTCGCTGACCGTCCTCGTGGAGCCCGAGCGCCTGCGCGGCCGCGCCGACGACCTGCTGGCCACCAACGAGGAATTCCTCCAGGCCGCGTGGGCCGGCGCCGCGCAGGGCGCGGTCGCCCCGGTGGACGTGGCCGGGGCGGACCAGTCCGCCGCGGGTGGCTTCCTCACGGTGGCCGAACTCCGCGCGGCCGCACTCGAGCAGGACCAGGGGTTCTGGTCCGTCACCGCGCTGGTCTCGGACGCCGAGCTGCTGCCCGACGCCGCCACCCTGCGCGCCACCCTCGGCGTCGCGCAGACCTTCTCGGGCGACATCGAGGCCATGGTCGCGCACACCCGCGTCCGGCTCGCGGAGGGGTGGCATGCCGTGGTCCTCACCGACGGCCCCGGCTCCGCCCGCCGTCTCGCCGAGCTCAACGCGGAGGCCGGCCTCACGGCCTCCGTGGTGGACGGGCCCCTGCCCGCCGACCTCGCCCCGGGGCGGGTCTCCATCGCGACAGCGCCCGTCGGCTCCGGCTTCACGATCCCGGACGCGCAGATCGCCCTGATCACGGAGCACGACCTCTTCGGCCGGCACCGCACCGCGGGCACGCGCGCCCCCGGGGCGCGGCTGGCCCGGAAGCGGCGCAACGCCGTCGACCCGCTGACCCTGCAGCCCGGCGACCACGTGGTGCACTCCCAGCACGGCATCGCCCGCTTCGTGGAGCTGCAGCGCCGCAAGGTCACCGGCGGCCCGCGCACCGCCCCCGGCGCCGAGGAGTCCTACCGCGAGTACCTCGTGCTCGAGTACGCGCCCTCGAAGCGCGGCGCCCCGGGCGACCGGCTGTTCGTGCCCACCGACCAGCTCGACCTGATCTCCACCTACGTGGGCGGGGAGACGCCGTCGCTGTCCAAGATGGGCGGCTCGGACTGGGCGCAGACCAAGTCCAAGGCCAAGCGCGCCACCCGCGAGATCGCCGGCGAGCTCATCCGCCTGTACTCGGCCCGCATGGCCTCGCGCGGCCACGCGTTCGCCCCGGACACCCCGTGGCAGGGCGAGCTGGAGGAGGCCTTCCCGTTCATCGAGACGCCGGACCAGCTGACCACCATCGAGGACGTCAAGAAGGACATGGAGGCGGCCGTTCCCATGGACCGGCTCGTCTCCGGCGACGTCGGCTTCGGCAAGACCGAGGTGGCCGTGCGCGCCGCGTTCAAGGCGGTGCAGGACGGCAAGCAGGTGGCCGTCCTCGTCCCGACGACGCTGCTCGCCCGCCAGCACCACCAGACGTTCTCCGACCGGTTCGCCGGCTTCCCCGTGAAGGTGGCCGCGCTCTCCCGGTTCCAGACCGCCAAGGAGTCCAAGGAGGTCATCGAGGGGCTCGCGCACGGCGAGGTGGACGTGGTGATCGGCACCCACCGGCTGCTCTCCGACCAGGTGCAGTTCAAGGACCTGGGCCTGGTGATCGTGGACGAGGAGCAGCGCTTCGGCGTCGAGCACAAGGAGGCGCTGAAGAAGATGCGCACCAACGTGGACGTGCTCGCCATGTCCGCCACGCCCATCCCGCGCACCCTCGAGATGTCCCTCACCGGCATCCGCGAGACCTCCACGCTGGCCACCGCCCCGGAGGAGCGCCACCCCGTGCTCACCTCGGTGGGCCCGTACTCGGACCAGCAGGTCACCGCGGCCATCCGCCGCGAGCTGATGCGTGAGGGCCAGGTGTTCTACGTGCACAACCGCGTCACCACCATCGACAAGGTGGCCAAGCGCATCGCCGAGCTGGTGCCGGAGGCGAGGATCGCCGTCGCCCACGGCAAGATGAGCGAGGCCCGGCTCGAGCAGATCATGGTGGACTTCTGGGAGCGGAAGTTCGACGTGCTCGTCTCCACCACCATCATCGAGACCGGCCTGGACATCGCCAACGCCAACACCCTGATCGTGGAGGACGCCCATCGCTACGGCCTCTCCCAGCTGCACCAGCTGCGCGGCCGCGTGGGCCGTGGCCGCGAGCGGGCCTATGCGTACTTCCTGTACGACCCGCAGAAGCCCCTGGGCGAGGTGGCCCTCGAACGGCTCAAGGCCGTGGCCACCCACAACGAGCTCGGGGCGGGCATGCAGCTGGCCATGAAGGATCTCGAGATCCGCGGCGCCGGCAACCTGCTGGGCGGGGAGCAGTCCGGCCACATCGCCGGCGTGGGCTTCGACCTCTACCTGCGGATGGTGGGCGAGGCCGTGGCCGACTTCAAGGGCGAGGAGGACACCGCGCCCGCCGAGGTGAAGGTGGAGCTGCCGGTCAACGCCCACCTGCCGCACGACTACGTGCCGGGGGAGCGGCTGCGCCTCGAGATGTACCGCAACCTCGCCCAGGCCGCGGACGACGCCGCCGTGGACGCCGTGGTGGAGGAGCTCAAGGACCGCTACGGCCCGCTGCCGGAGCCGGTGGAGGCGCTCGTCGCCGTCGCCCGGTTCCGCAACCGGGCGCGAGCCGCGGGCGTCACCGAGGTCATGCTGCTGGGGCAGAACGTGAAGTTCGGCCCCGCCGCGGACCTGCCGGAGTCCCGCCAGATGCGCCTGACCCGCATGTACAAGGGCGCCCAGGTCAAGCCGGCCCTGAACGGCGTCCTCATCCCGCGGCCCAAGACCAAGCCGGTCATGGGTCAGGACCTCGTGGACGTCCCGCTGCTCGAGTGGGCGCAGCAGGTGGTCGACGCGATCTTCGCGCCGGAGGGCTGAGCCGGGTCAGGCCGTCCGCACGCGGTCGAGGACGCCGTGCGTCTCGAGCATCTCGAGGAAGGCATGGACGTCGGCCGCGACGTCGGCGGGAGCGAGGCCGAACGCCTCCGCCACCTGGACCGTGACGTCCGTCGTCGACAGCGGCACCGGCGGATCCGCGACCAGGTCGTCCCCCGGGGTGCGGCCGCCCACGAGGACGTCCCAGATCACGTCGCCCGAGGCGCCCAACAGCAGCGGCTGACCGGCCTCGAGCGTCATGACGGCGGCCTGGCCGCCGGCGGTGCGGGCCCACGCGATGTCGGGGGCGAGCGCCCAGCCCTCGGTGGTCTCACCGGTCACGGCGCACCGCCTTCGTCCAGGCCCAGCCGGCGAGCGCGCCGAGCCGGGCGCCCTGCTCGCGCCACAGGTCCGCGCGGGTGACCGGCCGGCCCAGGCGCATCTGCAGATGGGGGCGGTTCACCGGGATCGTGCGCGCCACGAGGGCGGCCCGCTCCCGCACCGTGGCGGCCGACCGCCACCGGGTGCGGAACAGCTCAAGACCGCTCTGGCTCTCGTGCAGCGCCGCGAAGAGGGTCAGCTGCCGGGTGTCGACGCCGTCGGCGGCCTCGCCCGTGGCGACGTGCCAGGCCGCACCCGCGTCCAGCCGGTGGGCTTCTTCGCGCAGGGCGGCCCAGCTCTCGGCGGGGAGGGACTCCCGGATGTGCCGGACGTCGAGGCCACCGCGGAACGGGTCGCGGGCCGCGTGGACGATCACGACGAGCCGCTGATGGCGCGGGCTCGGCACCGGGACAGACCGGCCGGCGATCACGAGGTGGATGTGCTCGCTCCACAGGGCGTCGAAGGCCGCCTCGGGGGACGCGCCGAGGCCGGGGAAGAGCCGATGCACGTCCACGTACCCCAGCTGGTCATGCCAGAGCGTGGCCGCGTGCTGGAAGATCGACCCTTCCGAGAAGTCAGCGACCGGTTCCCAGGCGTGGGCGTGCAGGAGCTCGATGACGGCGGTGGCATCGGCCGGATGGACCAGCAGGTCCACGTCCGAACTGCGGCGGTGCTCCGGGTAGACGCCGGGCTCCGTGGCGTAGCCCTTGACGTGCAGGCCGCGAATGCCGACCCGGTCCAGCAGATGCGTGATGCGGGCGTGGGCGAGGCGGACGCGGACCTCGAGGTCCAGGGACGGCGGGGCGGCCGGTCGCTGTCCCGTCGCTCGTTCTCCCATGGCCGCGAGCTTAGTCGACCCAAAGGAGGCCCGGCGGTGACTGTGCCGGATGCCCGGTGCAAAGTTAAAGGGGGTTCAGGTGGATTCGTGGACTGACGGCGCGAGACCCGCACGCTCCCGGGTGCTCCGTGTTGACGTGCCATCCATGAACGCGTGGCAGGACTCGCGATGAGCTGCGCGACCTGTCTAGATCCACCTGCAGAGTTCCATTCTCATGTTCACCGAGCATGCCGTTCCCCGCGATCGTCCCCCTGCCGCAGGGCATCCCAGACCTGGACTGGTTGCGCTAATGGGCGCGGATCGCGGGCTTCATCGGTCTTGTTGACTGCATCGCCCGCGGTCGGCTCAGTCGCCGCTCGCTCTGGTGCGGACGCGGCGGTGGAAGGTGGCCCCGCTCGTCACCGCCGCGGTGTGCGTCTTCCTCACGGGCCCTGCACCTCCATGGCGGGCTTGGCGTGCGCCGTCCTGTGGCTCTGGTCGACACCGCAGATGGGGGTGGCGTCGTGCTCGTCCTCGCCATCCTCGGCGCCTACGCATTCTTAGGCTGCGCCTGTCCTCCCCCCGGCTGCGCACCCCTGCGCGTGGCAGTGGAGGCGGCCCCGTCCCCGGTCTCTGACGCCGGCCGGTCAGGCGCCCGTCGGCTCCTCGTCCACGACGTCCCCGTCGAGGGCCCGGGCGATCTCCCACGCCAGCAGCTCGACGATCGGCTGCGCGGTCTGCGCCATCGCGGCGTAGCCCTCGGCGGGGCCGCGGAAGGGGTCCGGCAGATCCGCGTCCGGCCGCTCCCCGTGGGCGATCAGGCGGGAGCGCAGCTCCGCCAGGGCCGTCACGAGCGCGGTGACGCCGGCGCCCGGAGGGACCGCCGCGGCGAGCTCCTCGCCGTGGTCGCGCAGGAGGGTGCCCATGCCGAGGATCGTGAAGGTCCGGCGCACCGCCGCGGGGTCCTCGCGCAGCACCTCGTCCAGGTGGTCGTCCGTCGCGGTCAGGACGAGGTCCTGGTCGGCCAGCGAACGCCCGGTCAGCTGCTGCGGTCGATGCTGCGTCAACGCGGCGCGGACTCGGCGGCTCGGTGCGAGGTCGAGCAGCGGACCCGGGACGGTCAGCGCCTGGTTCGGTTCCGTGCCCGCGCTCGTGACCTCCGCGCGGCCCCGGTCACCGAGCAGGGCGTTGAGCTGCGCCTGCAGCGCGTACTCCACATAGGCGGAGCGGCAGATGTTGCCCGTGCACACGACGAGGACGCGGGCGCTCGGCAGGGGGCCGGGGACACGGTCGGCCGGTGCGGCAGGCGAGGCCGGCTCAGCGGCCGCGGCGGTCGCGGGAGCCACCGCGCGCTCGGCCGGCGTCGCACGCTGCCGCGGCGCGGCGGGGTCGGCCGGGTGGGGGAGGAACGCCGGGCCGAGCCGGAACTCGGCGAGGCGATCCTCCCGCGCCGTGGAGGCCGCCGGGGCGCCGGCGTCGCCGCCGTCACCCGCCGGGTGGCCGCCGTCGCGGGTCGGCACCTTGGGCTCCTCCGGCGTCGACGGCAGGAACGGATTGCGGATCGGGGGGCGATGATCCCGGCTCATGGTTGTGTCCTCTCCGAGGCGGTCGTGACGCGCGGCAGCGCGGACGTGACGGGGTGCGGGGGCTCCACGCGTCGCAGGCGGTGCACCGGGTGCCAGCGGCGGCGCGCCCCCGTGAACGGCTTGGACAGGGGGGTGGCGAGCAGGGCGAGGCCTGCCAGCCAGCTGAGGGCGAGCGCGAGGGCGAACTTGACGGCGTTGTCCTCCACGCCGTGGCGCGTGACCCACATCAGCACCCAGCCGTGCAGCAGCACCACTACCGTGCCCGTCCGGACCAGGGCAGTGATGACGCGGCGCAGGGCCTGCCCCGTCCCGGTGCGTCGGGCGAAGGAGCGCAGCAGCCCCTCCACCGTGGAACCGAACACGAGCACCATCCCCGCGGACATCAGGACGCCCACGGCAGGGGTGAGCACCGGCGTGCCGAAGCCGCCGAACTTGATGTTGGGCGGCTCCAGGCCCAGCCGGACCGCGCCCAGCCCGAGCAGCACCAGGCCGACGCCGATGAGCGTCCGATGGCGCCGCACGTGCGGTTGGACGCGGCGGCGGAACGTCTCGCCGCTGAGGACGAACAGCAGGCATGGCAGGGCCAGCCCGACGCCCAGTGGCGTGCGGGCGATCGCGGAGTCCGGCACGAGGTGGGCCCACGCCAGCCCGGCCAGGCCCACGGCCCAGGCGACGGCGGACGGGAAGCGCTCGAGGAATCGGCGCAGCACCGTGGTGAAGAACAGGACGGAGATGAACCAGAACGCCCACCACGGGGGCTCCTGGTCCGCGCCCCCGTACCAGCCGGTGATCATCAGGCGCCGCAGGAGGTCGGGGTCGTCGGCGAACCACGCGAATGCGGCCACGGACATGAGCGCCGCCCACACCAGGTACGGCACCATCAGGCTCCGGAAGCGGCCCCACACGTCCGTGGCCCAGGGGCGGCCGCGCGTCCAGAAGTAGCCGGTGAGGAAGAAGAACAGCGGCATCCGCCAGATCTCCAGGTACCGGCTGAAGGTGAGGTCCGTCAGGTATGCGTGACCCAGCACCACCGCCGCGATGGAGACAAGCCGAAGGGCGTCCACCCCCGTGTTGCGGGTGGACGCCCTTCGGCGCGCGGCGGCCGGACGACCGGTGTCAGCGATCCTCGGCTCCGGGACGGCTCAGCGGTGCGCGGCGCCGGTCTCGACGGCGTGGGCGCCGGAGGCGGCGTGCTCGACGACGGGACGGGTGTGGATGGCGGTGGTGTCCACGGTGTCGCTGCGGCCCAGGAACGCCTTGGGGATCATGAAGGCCACAGTGGCCAGGGCCAGCGCGATCAGGCCGGGGATCCAGACCGACTCGAGCGACCAGAAGCCCATGGCGTAGAGGCAGCCGAGGAACGCGCCGAAGGCGACGATGAAGGCGATCAGGGAACCCCAGACGCCGCCCACGTTGGAGTGGTCGATGGCCTTGCCGTTGCGGATCACGTGATGCTCCTTCGGTGCGGTCCCGGCCGGGGCGGACGCCCGGCCGAAGTGATGCGAGTCAGTCGGATCCCAGGATAGCAAGCGCGGAGCTGGCCCCGATCCGGGTGGCGCCGGCCTCGATCATCGCCAGGGCGTCCGCGCGGGTGCGCACCCCGCCGGAGGCCTTCACGCCGATGCGCTCGCCCACGGTGCGGCGCATCAGCGCGACGTGCTCGACGGTGGCGCCCGCGGTGGAGAAGCCCGTGGAGGTCTTCACGAAGTCCGCCCCGGCCTCGACCGCGGCCTCGCAGGCCAGGACGATCGCGTCGTCGTCCAGCAGGGCGGTCTCCACGATCACCTTGAGCAGCGCCCCGCCGTCGCCTGCGGGGCCATCCGCGTGCGCGGCCTCGGCCACGGCGCGGACGTCCGCGACGAGCCGGTCGCGGTCCCCGGCGCGGGCCGCGGCGACGTCGAGGACCATGTCCACCTCGTCCGCGCCGGCGTCGATCGCCTGCCGGGCCTCGAAGGCCTTGACCTCCGAGGCGTTGGCGCCGAGGGGGAAGCCGATCACGGTGCAGGTCAGCACGTCCGAGCCCGCGAGCTCGGCGGCCACCAGCGGCACCCACACGGGGTTGATGCAGACGCTCTTGACCCCGGCCTCGCGGGACTCGGCCACGAGGCGGCGCACGTCCGCCTCCGAGGTGTCGGCCTTCAGGGCGGTCGCGTCGATGTACTTCGCCAGCTCGGCGGTGGTGAGGGAGACGGTCATGTCCGCCAGCCTACCGAGGCTCAGCCGCCCACGAGGGCCGTCACCTCGGCGCGCAGCGCCTCGAGCCGCTCGGCGGCCGCGGCCGGGTCGGCGTCCCGGGTGCCGAGGTAGCACTTGAGCTTCGGCTCGGTGCCGGAGGGGCGCACGAGGACGCGGGTGCCGGAGTCGGTGGCGAACAGCAGTGCGTCCGTCGGCGGCAGCCCGTCCCCGCCGGCGGCCAGGTCCCGGCGCACGGTGACCGGTTCCCCCGCGAGCGTGGCCGGCGCCTGCTGACGCAGGGCCGTCATGGTGCGGGCGATCAGGGACAGGTCCGCCACGCGGACCGAGACCTGGGCGCTGGGCATGGCGCCGGTGACCGCGTCGACGTCGGCCAGGGCGTCCATCAGGCCGCGTCCCTGCGCTGTGAGGGCGGCGGCCAGCTCCGCGGCCATGAGGGCGGCCGTGATGCCGTCCTTGTCCCGCACCATGTCCGGGTCCACGCAGTAGCCGAGGGCCTCCTCGTAGCCGAAGCCGAGGTCCGGGGCGCGGGAGATCCACTTGAAGCCGGTCAGCGTGACGTGGTGCCTCACCCCGTTCGCCTCCGCCAGGGCGGCCAGCTGCGGGGAGGAGACCACGGAGTTCGCGGCGCTGCGGCCGGCCGCGTGCAGGGCCGGCATCGCGTGCGCGCCCAGCAGCGTCCCGACGGCGTCGCCCGAGAGCATCCGCCACGTGCGGGCACCGTCCGCGTCGGTGACGGGCGCGGCCAGGGCCAGGCGGTCGGCGTCGGGGTCGTTGGCGATCACCAGGTCCGCGTCCACCTCGGCGGCCAGGGCGAGGGCGAGGTCCATCGCCCCCGGCTCCTCCGGGTTGGGGAACGCGACCGTGGGGAAGGCCGGGTCCGGGGCGGCCTGCTCGGCCACCACGTGGACGGGGCCGAAGCCGGCGTCCTCGAGCAGGCCCGGGACCACGGCGCCGCCCACCCCGTGCAGGGGCGTGTAGACCACGCGCAGGTCGCGGTGGCCGTGCCGGTCGTCGTCGAGCACGCCGAGGGCCGCCGCGCGGTAGGCCTCCAGCAGGTCCGGCCCGGCCACGGTCCAGCCGTCGTCGGCGAGCGGGATGTCTGCGGCCCACGCCGCGTGGTCGATGCGGGCGGCGATCTCCGCGTCCGCGGGGGAGACGATCTGCGCCCCGCGACCCGCCTCGTCCGTGAGCCGCCCGCCGAGGTAGACCTTGTAGCCGTTGTCCGCGGGCGGGTTGTGGCTGGCGGTGACCATCACGCCCGCGTCCGCGCTGAGATGGCGCACCGCGAAGGCGAGGACCGGCGTCGGCAGCGCCTCTGGCAGCAGGACGGTCTGCACGCCCGCGGCCGTCAGGACGGCGGCCGTGTCCGCGGCGAAGGCGGCCGAACCGCGCCGCGCGTCGTACCCGACGACGGCCAGCGGCGGGGCTGCGTCCCGTCCGACGCCGTCCCACAGGTGGGCGGCCAGACCCGCCGCGGTGCGGCGCACCACGAGCCGGTTCATGCGGGACTCGCCCGGGCCCTCCTCGGCGCGCAGGCCGGCGGTGCCGAAGGCGAGCGGCCCGGCGAAGCGGGCGGCGAGCGCCGCCCGGGCGGCCGCGGCCTCCGGGCCGACGCCGGCGGCCGCGTCGAGCTCGGCGCGCAGGGTGTCCCGGTGCGCGGGGTCGGGGTCCTCCGCCGCCCACCGCTCAGCCCGGGCGAGGACGTCCTCCGGGAGCGCGGCGACGTCGTCGTGCGGGGGATGCGCGGGCATCAGAGCCGCCCCACGATGTCCGCGAGCAGGCGCGCGATGCGCGGGCCGGCGGCCTGGCCGGCCTCGACGACCTCGGCGTGGGACAGCGGCGTCTCCGAGATGCCGGCGCCGAGGTTGGTCACCAGCGAGATGCCGAACACCTCCAGCCCGGCGTGACGGGCCGCGATCGCGTCCAGTGCCGTGGACATGCCGACGAGGTCGCCGCCGAGGGTGCGCGCCATCCGCACCTCGGCGGGGGTCTCGTACTGCGGGCCGGCGAACTGGACGTACACGCCCTCGCGCAGGGACGGGTCCACCTCACGGGCGATCGCGCGCAGCCGCGGCGAGTAGAGGTCGGTGAGGTCCACGAACGTGGCGCCGGCGAGCGGGGTGGCGCCGGTGAGGTTGATGTGGTCCGCGATCAGGACGGGGGTGCCCGGGGCGATCTCCGGGTCCAGCCCGCCACAGCCGTTGGTCAGCACCACGGTGCGCGCCCCGGCGGCGGCGGCGGTGCGGACGGTGTGCGCCACGGCCTGGGCGTCGCGGGACTCGTAGAAGTGCGTGCGCGAGCCGAAGACGAGGGCGTGCGTGCCGTCCGGCAGCCGGACCGAGCGGATCACCGCGTTGTGGCCGGGCACCTTCGGGGCGTGGAAGCCGGGCACCTCGGCCAGCGGCACGGCGGCGACCTCGTCGCCGATCAGGCCGGCGGCCTCGCCCCAGCCGGAGCCGAGGACGACGGCGACGCGGTGCTCCGCCACGCCCGTCGCCCGGGCGATGGTGTCGGCGGCCGCGCGGGCCTCGGCGAAGCCCGGATGGTCGCCGGTCAAGGGGGAGTCGGGGGAGGGGATGCTGGTCTGGTCGGTCACGTCGTGGAGTCTAGGCGGTGTCCCGTGGCCGCTGGCTAGGACTTTCCCGTCCGTGGCGGACACAATGGAGCCCGTGACCGAGGAAAACAGCACCTTCATCCCGTCCCTGACCATCATCGGCGGCGGCCCCGGCGGCTACGAGGCCGCCATGGTGGCCGCGAAGCTGGGCGCCCGCGTGACCCTGGTCGAGCGCCAGGGGTTGGGCGGCGCGGCCGTCCTCACGGACGTGGTCCCCTCCAAGACGCTGATCGCCGCCGCCGACTCGATGCGCCGCGTGGGCGCCTCCGTGGACCTGGGCGTCGACCTCGGCGGGGGCGACGTCCACGCGGACATGGGCCGGGTCGGCCACCGCATCCTGAACCTGGCCCACGAGCAGTCCTCGGACATCCGCGCGGGCCTCGAGCGGGTCGGCGTCCGGGTGATCGACGGCGTGGGCCGCGTCGTCGGCCCCCACGAGGTGTCCGTCCGCGCCCTCGACGACGCCGGCGCCGGCGCCGAGCCCGAGATCATCACCTCGGACGCGATCCTCGTGGCCGTCGGCGCGAGCCCGCGCGAGCTGCCCACCGCCGTCCCGGACGGCGAGCGGATCTTCAACTGGAAGCAGGTCTACAACCTCAAGGAGCTGCCCGAGCACCTGATCGTCGTCGGCTCCGGCGTCACCGGCGCCGAGTTCGCCTCGGCCTACAACCGCCTCGGCGCCAAGGTCACCCTCGTCTCCTCGCGCGACCGCGTGCTCCCCGGCGAGGACGCCGACGCCGCCGAGCTGCTCGAGAAGGTCTTCGAGGACAACGGCCTCAGGGTGGTCTCCCGCTCCCGGGCCGAGTCCGTCGAGCGGACCGAGACCGGCGTGCGCGTGCATCTCTCCGGCGAGGGCGCCGAGGACACCCCGTCGATCGAGGGCTCCCACGCGCTGGTGGCCGTCGGCGGCGTGCCGAACACGGCGGGCCTCGGCCTCGACGACGTGGGCGTGAAGCTGACCGGCTCCGGCCACGTGCTCGTGGACGGCGTCTCCCGCACGTCCGTGCCGAGCATCTACGCGGCGGGCGACTGCACGGGCAAGCTCGCCCTCGCCTCGGTGGCGGCCATGCAGGGGCGCATCGCCGTCGCCCACCTGCTCGGCGACGCCCTCAAGCCGCTGCGCCCGCACCTGCTGGCCTCGAACATCTTCACCTCGCCGGAGATCGCCACCGTGGGCGTCACGCAGGCGCAGGTGGACTCCGGCCAGTACCAGGCGGACGTGCTGCGCCTGGACTTCCACACCAACCCCCGCGCCAAGATGTCCGGCGCGGAGGAGGGGTTCGTGAAGATCTTCGCGCGACAGGGCTCCGGCACCGTGATCGGCGGCGTGGTGGTCTCGCCGCGCGCGTCCGAGCTGATCTACGCGCTCGCGCTCGCGGTCACGCACAAGCTGCACGTGGACGACCTCGCGGACACCTTCACCGTGTACCCGTCCATGTCCGGGTCGATCGCGGAGGCGGCGCGCCGCCTGCACGTGCGCATCTGACCCAGAGACGACTTTCGGTCGTGAGATAGGGCCTATCTCACGACCGAAAGCGTCCATTCCCCCGATGTCACGTTCGAAAGTGGGGGCGGGGGCCCGGGCGGGGTCAGCGCGCGGCGCGGCGCTCGCGGGCCGAGGTGACGGTGTCGAGGTCCGTATGGCGGGTCTCGGGGGAGAGGGCCAGCGCGATGACGGTGATCGCCGAGGCGGCGGCCAGGTAGTAGCCGACGTAGGCGACGTCGAACTTCTGCACCAGCCAGGCGGCGATGAACGGGGTCAGCGCGGCGCCGAGGATCGAGGACACGTTGTAGGCGATGCCGGAGCCGGTGTAGCGCGTGTTCGTGGGGAACAGCTCGGGCAGCACCGCGGACATCGGCCCGAAGGTCAGGCCCATGAGCGTCATGCCCGTGGCCAGGAACGCCAGCATCAGCGGCACGTTCAGCTCCGCGCCCACGCCCATGTTCTCCGGCGAGAGCCACAGGCCGAACGAGAGGCCGAACAGCACCATGAGCACCGAGATCACGATCAGGGTGGGGCGGCGGCCGAAGCGGTCCGCCAGCAGGCCGGAGACCGGCACGAACGCCGCGAAGAACAGGATGCCGACCAGCTGCAGCACGAGGAACTCGGCGTAGGGGACACCCAGGAAGCCGTTGGCCGGCTTGCCGATCGCGTAGGAGAGGATCCACGTGGTCATCAGGTAGAAGAGCACGTAGGTGGCGTACATGACGAAGGTGCCCAGGATCAGCTCCCACCAGTTGCGGCGGAACACCTCGCCCAGCGGCGCCTTCACGCGCTGGTCGCGGTCGAGGGCGCGCTGGAAGACCGGGGTCTCCTCGAGCTTGACGCGGACGTAGAGGCCCACGGCCACCATCACGATCGAGAGCAGGAACGGCACGCGCCACACCCACGTGAGGAACGGGCCGTCGAGCACCGGGTTCGTGGAGTCGTGGTCGAAGCCGAGCACGAGCGCGAGGAACAGGCCGTTGGCCAGCAGGAAGCCGATCGGCGCGCCGAGCTGCGGCCACATGGCCGCCTGCGCGCGCTTGCCGTCCTTGGCGTACTCGGTGGCCAGCAGGGCGGCGCCGGACCACTCGCCGCCGAGCCCCAGACCCTGGAAGAAGCGCAGCAGCGTCAGCATGGCCGGCGCCCACAGGCCGATCTGGAAGTACGTGGGCAGCAGGCCGATGAGGAACGTCGCGATGCCCATGGTCAGCAGCGAGCCGATGAGCGTGGTCTTGCGGCCCACGCGATCGCCCAGGTGGCCGAAGACGACGGCGCCCAGCGGCCGGGCGACGAACGCCGCGCCGAAGGTGGCCATGGAGGCCAGCAGGGCCGTGTTGTCGTCGCCGCCCGCGAAGAAGATCAGCGGGAACACCGAGACGGCGGCCGTGGCATAGATGTAGAAGTCGTAGAACTCGATCGAGGTGCCCACGAGCGAGGCGATGATGACCCGCGATCGGGGCACCTCCTGCGCGGCGGCGACCGCGTCCGACGTGACATCGGGGGTGGCGGTGGGGGCGCCCGGGTTCACGGGCCCGGGTTCACGGGCGGGGTGGAGTGGGACATGGTGTCTCCCTGGTATGACGGGCACAGGGGGTCGCGAGCGACCACGATGTGAGACGAAGATGCGTGTCAGGTTAAGCCTCGTCGCGCCGATCTGCGAGAGTCACATCCTCGTCGTCCACCATGTGGAACCAGTCCGCGACGCCGGCGCTCCCCGCCGTCGTCGCCGGCGGCTCACTCCGCGTCGGCGATGGTGGCGATCACCGTGCCGGCCGTGACCGTCTGGCCCGGCTCGACCTCGAGACCGCTGACCACGCCCGCGCGGTGGGCCGCGAGCGGCTGCTCCATCTTCATGGCCTCCACGACCACGATCAGGTCGCCCTCGGCCACGGTCTGGCCGTTCTCGGCGGCGACCTTCACCACGGTGCCCTGCATCGGGGCGGTCAGCGCGTCCGTGCTGACGGCCGCGGCCACCGGTGCGCCGCGCTTGCCGCGGGGCCGGCGTCGTCCCGCACCGGCCCGCTGGGCGGCGCCGGAGATCGTGTGCAGGGCCTCGCCCCACGTGGGCAGGGTGACGTCCACGCGCTTGCCGTTGACCTCCACGGTCACGGTGTGGCGCGCCTCGCGGGGGGCCGGCTCGGCCGGGGTGAGGGCGCTCGGCTCGATGCGGTTCGCGAACTCCGTCTCGATCCACCGGGTGTGCACCGAGAACGGCTCCTCCGAGCCGGCGATCTCGGGGGCGAAGGCGGGGTCGCGCACCACGGCGCGATGGAAGGGCAGCACCGAGGGCATGCCGACGATCTCGGCCTCGCGCAGGGCGCGGGCGGCGCGCTGCAGGGCCTGGCGGCGGTCCGCGCCGGTGACGATCAGCTTGGCGACCATGGAGTCGAAGGCCCCGGAGACGGCCTCGCCCTCCACCACGCCGGAGTCCACGCGCACGCCCGGGCCGCTGGGCATGCGGAACGTGGTGAGCCGGCCGGGGGCGGGCAGGAAGTTGCGGCCCGGGTCCTCGCCGTTGAGGCGGAACTCGATCGAGTGGCCGCGGGGCTGCGGGTCCGTGTAGCCGAGGGCCTCACCGCGGGCCAGGCGGAACTGCTCGCGCACGAGGTCGATGCCGGTGATCTCCTCGGAGACCGGGTGCTCCACCTGCAGGCGCGTGTTCACCTCGAGGAAGGAGATGGTGCCGTCCTGGCCCACGAGGAACTCGCACGTGCCCGCGCCGACGTAGCCGGCCTCCTGCAGGATCGCCTTGGAGGACTCCACGAGGCGGGCGTTCTGCTCGTCCGTGAGGAACGGCGCCGGGGCCTCCTCCACGAGCTTCTGGTTGCGGCGCTGCAGCGAGCAGTCGCGGGTGGAGATCACGACGACGTCGCCGTGCACGTCCGCCAGGCACTGCGTCTCCACGTGGCGCGGCTTGTCCAGGAAGCGCTCCACGAAGCACTCGCCCCGACCGAACGCGGCCACGGCCTCACGGACCGCGGACTCGTAGAACTCCGGGATCTCCTCGCGCGTGCGGGCCACCTTGATGCCGCGGCCGCCGCCGCCGTAGGCCGCCTTGATGGCCACCGGCAGGCCGAACTCATCCGCGAACGCGACGACCTCCTCCGTGCCGGTCACGGGGGAGGTGGTGCCCGGCGCCAGCGGGGCGCCGACCTTGGTGGCCAGCTGGCGGGCCGAGACCTTGTCGCCCAGCCGGTCGATCGCCTCGGCAGGCGGGCCGATCCACACGAGGCCGGCGTCGGCCACGGCGCGCGCGAAGTCCGCGTTCTCGGAGAGGAAGCCGTAGCCGGGGTGCACGGCGTCCGCGCCCGCGCGCTCGGCGGCGTCGAGGATCTTGCCGATCACCAGATAGGAGTCGGCGGCGGTCTCCCCGCCGAGGGCCACGGCCTCGTCTGCGAGCCTCACGTGCAGGGCGTCCCGGTCCGGCTCGGCGTAGACGGCCACGGAGGTCAGCCCCTCGTCCTGGCAGGCCCGGATGATGCGCACGGCGATCTCGCCGCGGTTGGCGATCAGCACCCGGGAGAACCGGCGCTCCGCCGCGGGGTCGACGGGCGGGACGACCGAGGCCTGCGGTGCGTCGGCGATGCTCATGGGCGATGGACTCCTCGGACGATCACGGCTGGGGGGCGGGCGCCTCGCCCGTGGTCGTGCCCCTCACCCGGTGGGGTGAAGGGCGCGGGACGGGGCCGACTCTGACCAGCACCCTACTCGTTGTGGCGGAACCCTCCGAGGCACGCGGCCCTGTCGCGCCGGATCAGCCCTGCGCGTTGGAGGGTTCCCACAACCGGGTGAAGTCCTGGCCCAGGGCCGCCGCGGCCCGCCGCAGCCACGCCACGGACAGCCCGATCACCGCGTTGGGATCCCCGTCCACGCCGTCCACGAGGGCCGCGCCCGCGCCGTCCACCGTGAACGCGCCCGCGCAATGCAGCGGCTCGCCCGTGGCCACGTAGGCCTGGATCTCGGCCTCGGTGACGGCGCCGAAGCGCACGACGGCGGACACCACGCCCGCCTCCGCGGCCATCCCGGACTCGACCCCGGGCTCCGGCAGCACCAGGCCCAGCCAGTGGCCCGAATGCAGCACGCCCTCCCGGCCGGCCTGGGCGCGCCAGCGCTCGACGGCGACCTCGGGCTCGTAGGGCTTGCCGTGGGCGCGGCCGTCGAACTCGAACACGGAGTCGCAGCCGAGCACGAGCGTGGGCGCCTCGACGCCGGCGGCCGCCACCCGGGCGGCCACGTCGCGGCCCTTGGCCTCCGCCAGCAGGCCCGCCAGCTCCGCCGGCGACGGGTCGCCCGCCGCCGCGCCCACGGCCGCCTCGTCCACCCCCGAGACGACGACGCGGAACGGCACCCGCGCCCGGGTCAGGACCTCCGCTCGGCCGGGGGAGGCCGAGCCGAGCACCAGCCGCAGGCCCGTGCCGGGGCCGGCCGCGCCGTCGTCGTGCGGGATCACGCGAGCGCCTCCCGCAGGGTGTCCAGGCCCATGCCGCCCAGGCGCAGGGCCCGCGTGTGGAAGGCCTTGAGGTCGAAGTCGGCGCCCTCGGCCTGCTCGTGCTCGGCGCGGATCTGCTCCCAGATGCGCTGACCCACCTTGTACGCCGGCGCCTGCCCCGGCCAGCCGAGGTAGCGCGTGAACTCGAAGCGGCGCTGGCCCTCGGAGATCCTCAGGTGCTTGGTCAGGAACGCGTAGCCCTTCTCCGGGGTCCACGCGCCGCCGCCCTCGGACTCGGGGGCGTCGAAGCCGCAGTGGTAGCCGATGTCGAACACGACGCGGGCCGCGCGCATGCGCTGCATGTCCAGCATGCCGAGGTGGTCGCCCGGGTCGTCGAGGAAGCCGAGCTCCTCCATGAGCTTCTCCGCGTACAGCGCCCAGCCCTCGCCGTGGCCGGACGTCCAGCAGAAGCTGCGGCGCCACAGGTTGAGGTTCTCCCGGTTCATCATGGCGGTGGCGATCTGCAGGTGATGGCCCGGCACGCCCTCGTGGTAGACCGTGGTGGTCTCCGCCCACGTGGTGAACTCGTCCTCGCCCGGGGGCACGGACCACCACATGCGGCCGGGCCGGGAGAAGTCGTCCGAGGGGCCGGTGTAGTAGATGCCGCCCTCCTGGGTGGGGGCGATCATGCACTCGAGCCGGTCCATCGGGGCCGGGATCTCGAAGTGCTCCTTCATGGCCTCGACCGCGTCGTCGGAGAGCCGCTGCATCCACGTGCGCAGGGCCTCGGTGCCCTTCAGGGTGCGCTCCGGGTCCGCGTCCAGGATCGCGCGCGCCTCCTCGATCGTGGCGCCCGGCCGGATGCGCTCGGCGTCCGCCTGCTGCGCGGCGATGATGCGGGCCAGCTCCTCCTGGCCCCAGCGGTAGGTCTCCTCGAGGTCGATCTCGGCGCCGAGGAAGACGCGGGAGGCCAGCCGGTAGTAGTCGATCCCGACGCCGTCCGCCTCCGGGGCGTGCGGGCGCAGCTCGGCCTCGAGCGTGTCCGCGAAGTCGCGGTAGGCCTGCGCGGCGGTGTCCGCGCCGGAGCGGATGCGGGCGGCCAGGGCGTCGTCCACGACGTCGGCTGCCTCGGCCCGCTCGACCAGGCCCGGGAAGAACCCGCCCGCGGCGCCGTGGGCGCGGGCCTGCTCCACCACGATGTCCACCTGGCGCACCGCGGCCACGTGGCCGGCGTCGCGGGAGGCGAGCAGGGACTCGGTGTAGCCGCGCAGGGCGGCCGGCAGGTTCTCGAGGCGGCCGGCGATGTGGCCCCACTGCTCCGCGGTGTCCGTGGGCATGAGGTCGAAGACCGCGCGGATGCCCTGGGCGGGGGAGGCGATGTTGTTCAGCTCGGTGCGGCCGGTCGCGTGGATCTCGCGCTCGAGGCCGATGCGCTCCTGCATGGCCGCCTTCGTGACGCGGTCCGTCTCGTCCTGCGGCTCGAGCGCGGCCAAGTCCTCGAGCAGGCGGGCGTTGAGCTCGTCGTCGGCGCGGGCGCCGGCGGGGGAGAAGTCCGTGTACTCGGTCTCCCGGCCGGGGAAGCCGAGCTCGGTGGCGGTGTCCGGATGCAGGGCGAGGAGGTCGGTCACGTAGCGCTCGGCGAGCGCGTCGATGGCGGACGGGGTGCGGGCGCCGTCGACGGCGGCCTCGGAGGTGTGCTGGGTCATACCGGCACTCTAGGCGCTGGCGCCCGCCCCCCGGCTCACTGCGGGCCCGCGCCCTGACGCCACTGACCGCGGCCGGGCCGGGCCCACAGGCCCAGGTCGCCGCGACGGCGGAGCGTGCGGTCCAGGGGGCGGGGGTCGGCGGCCTCGGCGGCGAGCCGGGCGGCTTCGGCCCGGGCCGCGGCGGCCGCCTCGAGGACGGCGGCCAGTGCGGCCATCTCCTCCGGCTCCAACTCCGGGCCGCTGAGCTGCAGCGGGTCGGCCGACGGCGGCGTGGCCTGCGTCGACTCGTCGTTCTCGTCCGGGGCGCCCGGGCCCAGCAGGGCGCTCACAGCGGCATGTTCCCGTGCTTCTTGGCGGGGCGGGCCTCGCGCTTGTGCAGGGTGGCGCGCAGGGCGCGGATGAGCTGGCCGCGGGTGGCGTGCGGGGGCACCACGGCGTCCACGTAGCCCAGCTCGGCGGCCTGGTACGGGTTGAGCAGCTCGGCCTCGTAGTCGGCCACGATCTCGGCCCGGCGCGCGTCGACGTCGCCGCCCGCCTCCGCCGTCGCCTTCAGGTCGCGCCGGTACAGGATGTTCACGGCGCCCTGGGCGCCCATCACGCCGATCTGCGCGCTCGGCCAGGCCAGGTTCAGGTCGGCGCCGAGCTTCTTGGAGCCCATCACGATGTATGCGCCGCCGAAGGCCTTGCGCGTGATCACGGTCAGCTTCGGCACGGTGGCCTCGGCGTAGGCGTAGATCAGCTTGGCGCCGCGGCGGATGATGCCGTTGAACTCCTGGTCCGTGCCGGGCAGGAACCCGGGCACGTCCACGAGGGTGATGATCGGGATGTTGAACGCGTCGCAGAAGCGCACGAACCGCGCGGCCTTCTCCGAGGCGGCGATGTCCAGGGTGCCGGCGAACTGCAGCGGCTGGTTCGCGACGACGCCCACGCTCATGCCGTCCAGGCGGGCCAGTCCGGTGATCACGTTGGGCGCGTACAGCTCCTGCAGCTGCAGCAGGTGGCCCTCGTCCACGATCGAGGCGATGACCTCGAGCATGTCGTAGGGCTGGTTGGCGGAGTCCGGGACGATCTCGTCCAGGGCGAGGTCCTCGTCCGTGGGCTCCGGGTCCGCGGCCTCGAAGGTCGGGGCCTCTGCGAGGTTGTTGGAGGGCAGCAGCTCGAGCAGCTCCTGCACGTAGGCGATCGCGTCCTCCTCCGAGGAGGCCATGTAGTGGGCGGTGCCGGAGGTGGCGTTGTGCGAGCGGGCGCCGCCGAGGGTCTCCATGTCCACGTCCTCGCCCGTGACGGTCTTGATCACGTCCGGGCCGGTGATGAACATGTGCGAGGTCCGGTCCACCATCACCACGACGTCCGTCAGCGCCGGAGAATAGGCCGCGCCGCCGGCGGAGGGGCCCATGATCAGCGAGATCTGCGGGATCATGCCCGAGGCCAGGACGTTGTTCCGGAAGATGTCCGCGAACTGGGCGAGGGAGGCCACGCCCTCCTGGATGCGCGCGCCGCCGCCGTCGAGGATGCCGATCACGGGGCAGCCGTTGCGCGCGGCGAACTCCTGGACCTTCACGATCTTCTGGCCGTTGCGCTCGGACAGCGAGCCGCCGAACACGGTGAAGTCCTGGGAGTAGACGGCCACCTGGCGCCCGTCCACGGTGCCGAAGCCGGACACCAGGCCGTCGCCGGCCGGGTGCTTGGCGTCCATGCCGAACGCGGTGGTGCGGTGCACGGCCAGCGCGTCCAGCTCCACGAAGGAGCCCTCGTCCAGGAGGAGATCGATCCGCTCGCGCGCGGTGTGCTTGCCGCGCGCGTGCTGGCGCTCGACGGCGTCCGGGCCGCCGGGCGCGGCCGTCGCCTCGAGCCGCCGATGCAGGTCGGCCAGCCGGCCGGCCGTGGTGGTCAGATCGGGATCGGTCACACGTCCTCCTTGTGGTGGTCCGCCAGATGCGGAGGCTCAGTCGGCCAGTCTACGGGCCGCCGCGGACGCCCTCGGTTGGAGGAAGCCCACAAACGACGAGGACGTCGGCCCGGGCCGCCCCTCCGCGCGCCCCGGGAGCGGATCGGCCCGCCC
>NZ_JABFAZ010000024.1:108290-137986 GCF_017168505.1 Micrococcus sp. KRD077
GCGCGCCCCCGGGAACGCCGTGTATATCTAGGGGCATGCACCCCGACGACGCCCCCACACCGGATCTGACCTGGCTGGACTCCGCCGGCTCCACGCAGGATGAGCTCCTCGCACGGCTGGACCGCGAGGGGCACCGGCACGGTGCGGCCGTGGCCACCGCGGACCAGCGGGCCGGCCGGGGACGGCACTCCCGGGTGTGGAGCGCCGCGCCGGGTGCGGCGCTCGCCCTGTCCGTGTACCTGCGTCCCGAGTCCGGCGGGGTGCCGGTCTCCCCGGCCCATCTGAGCTGGCTCTCGCTCGTCGCCTCCGCCACGGTCGCCGAGCGCCTCGCGGCCCGGGGCGTCCCGACGCACGTGAAGTGGCCGAACGACGTGCTCGCCACGGACGGGCGCAAGCTGTGCGGCGTGCTGGCCACGGTGGCGCTGTCCTCGGACGGCAAGGGGCCCGGCGTCGCCGTCGGGATGGGCGTGAACCTGGACCACCGCGGGGCCGCCCCGGTGGACACCGCCTCGGACCTGGCGGAGTGGATCGGCGCGGACGCCGTGCCCGCGCCCCGGGACCTCGCGGTCGAGCTGCGTGACGCCGTCGTGGCGGCCGTGGACCGCTTCGCGGCGGGCGTGGCGGGGCAGACGGCGGCCGTGGACGGGCGTCACCCGGCCGTGGCGGCCGTGGCGGACCGGCTCTCCACGCTGGGCCGCGCGGTGCGCGCCGAGCTGCCCGGCGGCGGCGTGCTGGAGGGCACGGCCGTGGGCCTCGGCCCCGGCGGCACCCTGCGCGTGAAGCACGTCACACCGGACCGTGGCACAATCGAGACCGAGGTCAGTGCGGGGGACGTGGCCCACCTGCGCGGAGACGTCCATCGCGGCGCATGACACACCCGTCCCGGTCAGGAGGTGACCGCCGTGCGACTCGAGCCCGGTGAGCAGGTGATGGTGCGCACCCGCACCCACCCGCGCGCGCTGCTGCGCCCGGCCGCGGTCCTCGTGGCCGTCGCGTTCCTGCTCGGCCTGGCCGTCGGCGTGCTCGCACGCCCCGACCTGCCCGGGATCGTCGCCGCGAACCGCGCCGTGCTCGAGGCGGCCGCGTGGGTGGTCGCGGCGCTCGTCCTGCTCCCCGGCACCATCCGCCCGCTGTGGCGCTGGGTCTTCCGGCGCACCGTGCTCACCGACCGCCGCATCCTCCAGGGCGCCGGCGTCGGCGACTCCGGGGCCGCCATGCCGCTCGTGTCCATCGCCGACGTGCAGCGGCGCCGCCGCGGCTCGGGTGCCGGAGACCTGCACATCCTCTTCCAGGAGCCCGCCCGCCAGGTCCACTGGCGGCTGCGCGACGTCCCCGAGGCCGCGCGCTTCGAGGAGGCCCTGGCCCACCTCACCCGCCAGGCCCGCACCGCAACCTGGCCCGCCCCCGTCCCGACAGGAGGCCTCCGATGAGCCGTCCGGAGACACCGGACACCGCACCGCTGCCGATCGTCCCGCCGGCTGAGGACGAGACCGCCCGCGACGTCGAGGAGCGCTCCGCCCAGCCCGCCGGCTGGACGAGCGCGATGCGCACGCTCGACGCCGGCCTGGTGGTGGGCCCGCGCGCCTACACCTCACGGGAGGTGGCGCAGCGCCTCGGCGTCTCGATGGCCTCCGCCCGGAAGATCTGGCGTGCGCTGGGCTATCCGACGTCGCCGGAGGGGCACAAGGCCTTCACCGAGGCGGACATCGAGGCGTTCGAGTCCGTGCTCACGCTCGTGCGCTCGGGGACGCTGAACGAGGACACGGCCATCTCGCTGGCGCGCTCGATCGGGCAGATGACGGACCGCATGGTGGTGTGGCAGATCGAGGCGCTCGTGGAGGACAAGATCGCCTCCGAGGACCTGACGGACCCGGAGGCGCGGCGGGCCGTCGTCGACATGCTCCCGGACATGGTCGGACCGCTCGAGAAGGCCATGCGGATCGTCTACCGGCGCCAGCTCAACCGCGCCGTGCAGCGCCTGACCGTGCGCGTGGAGGCCGGGCTGGCGGCCAGCGCCCGGGGCCGCGACGGCTCCGAGTCGGACGCGCCGCTGCCGCTGGCCCGCGCCGTCGGCTTTGCGGACATGGTCTCCTACACCACGCTCTCCCGGACCATGGACGACCGGACGCTGGCCCGCATGGTGCTGCGCTTCGAGTCCCTCGCCGCGGAGACCATCTCGGCCGGCGGCGGCTGGCTCGTGAAGACCATCGGCGACGAGGTCATGTTCAACGCCGAGACCCCCGAGGCCGGCGCCGCGATCGCGCTCTCCCTGGCCGAGACCATCGCCGCGGACGAGGAGCTGCCCTCGGCGCGCGTCGCCCTGACATGGGGACGGGTGCTCTCCCGCATGGGGGACATCTACGGGCCCACCGTGAACCTCGCCGCGCGGCTGACGTCCCTGGCCGATCCGGGTACCGTGCTCGTGGACGCCATGACCGCTGCGGCCCTGTCCCGGGACGAGCGCTTCGTGCTCGTCCCGCAGCCGCCCAGGATCGTCCGCGGGTTCGGAGAGGTCCGCCCCTCCCTGCTCTTGGACGGGTCGGCCCAGACCCTGCTCGCCGACTGATCGAGGACCCCGTGGACCCCCGCCCCGAGACCCCGTCCGCGCCGCGGCCCCAGGCCGCGGGCGCCACCCACGTGGGCGCCGTCCGCGACCTGAACGAGGACGCGTGGACCCTCGTCGGGGAGCCGCTGGTGCTCGCCGCCGTGGCCGACGGCATGGGCGGGCACGAGGCCGGCGAGGTGGCCTCGGCCGCCGCGATCGAGACCCTGCGCCGCCGCGCCCCCGAGGTGCTCGCCCCGGGCACGGCCCACACGCCCCAGGAGCTCGGCCACCTGATCCACGAGGCGGACGCCGCCGTCGTCGAGGCCGGGCTGGGGCGCTCCGGCACCACCCTGACCGTCCTGGCCTGCCTGGACACGGAGCGCGGCCGCTGGGCCGTGGCGAACGTCGGCGACTCACGGGTGTACCTGCGGCCCGTCGGCTCGCCGGTGCTCCAGCAGCTCACGGTGGACCACTCGGCGGTCCAGATGCTCGTCGACGCGGGGGAGCTCACCCCCGCCGAAGCCCGCGTCCACCCGCGCCGCAACGTCATCACCCGCGCGCTCGGCTCGCGCGAGGCGCTCACGGTGGACGTGGCCGAGGTCCCCCTCGCCTCCGGGGACCTCGTCCTGCTGTGCAGCGACGGCCTGACCGGCGAGCTGCTGGACGAGGAGATCCGCGCGCTGATCGACGACGCCGACACCCTCGAGGACGCCCTCGAGAAGCTCATCGGCGCCGCCCTGTGGCGCGGCGGCCGGGACAACATCACGGCGGTGCTCGTGCGCATCCCCTGACCCGGGTGCGCCGTCCGGGACGCCGACTACGCTGGGCCGGGTGAGCACCCCCAAGGAATCCGCCGCCCAGCCCGATCCGCAGGACATCCCCGCCGCGGACCTGCGGGAGGAGTACGAGGACCTCGTGGAGCGGGTCCGCGCCGCCCGGACCGCCTACTACCAGCGGGACGCCCCGGAGATCTCGGACGCCGAGTACGACGCGCTGTACCGCCGCCTCGAGGACCTCGAGGCCCTGCACCCCGAGCTCGTGGCCAACGACTCGCCCACCCAGGAGGTCGGCGGCGAGGTCTCGGAGGCGTTCGCCCCCGTCCGGCACGGGGCCCGCATGTACTCGCTCGAGGACCTGTTCTCCATCGAGGAGCTCGAGGTCTGGTTCCGCCGCGCGGCGCAGGCCCTGACGCAGGTGCGACCGGGCGTGGCGCCCCGCTGGCTCGTGGAGGTGAAGATCGACGGGCTCGCCGTCGCCCTGCGCTACCGGGACGGGCGGCTCGTGCAGGCCGCCACCCGCGGCGACGGCGTCACGGGCGAGGACGTCACCGCCAACGTGCGCACCATCGGGGACATCCCGCACGAGCTCTCCGGCGAGGGCTGGCCCGCCGAGTTCGAGGTGCGCGGCGAGGTGTTCATGTCCTCCGCCGCCTTCGCCGAGCTCAACGCGCGTCGTGCCGAGGAGGGTCAGACGCCGTTCGCGAACCCGCGCAACGCCGCCGCCGGCGCCCTGCGTCAGAAGGACCCGGCCGTCACCGCGCAGCGCCCGCTGGCCATGTTCGTGCACGGCATCGGCTCGGTCGAGGCGTTCGGACTGGAGTCCCAGCACGAGGTGTACGACGCGCTCGCGGGCTGGGGCCTGCCCGTGAGCCCCTACACCCGCGTGGTGGAGGGTGCGGACGAGGAGGCGTTGGCCGCCGTCGTCGCGGTGATCGAGGAGTACGGCCGGCGCCGGCACGAGCTGATCCACGAGATCGACGGCATCGTGGTGAAGGCGGACGCGTTCGCGGACCAGCGCTACCTCGGCCACACCTCCCGCGTGCCCCGCTGGGCGGCGGCGTACAAGTACCCGCCGGAGGAGGTGCACACGCTGCTGCGGGACATCGCGGTCTCGGTGGGCCGCACCGGTCGGGTGACCCCGTTCGCGGTGATGGAGCCGGTCACCGTGGCCGGGTCCACCGTCTCCCTGGCCACCCTGCACAACCAGGACGTGGTCAAGGCCAAGGGCGTGCTGATCGGGGACACCGTGGTGGTGCGCAAGGCCGGGGACGTGATCCCCGAGGTCGTGGGCCCCGTGCTGCCGCTGCGTGAGAAGGCGATCGAGGCGGGCCGGGAGCTGCGCGAGTTCGTCATGCCCGCGCACTGCCCGTCATGCGGCACGCCGCTGGCCCCCGCCAAGGAGGGGGACGTGGACCTGCGCTGCCCCAACGCCCGCTCCTGCCCGGCCCAGCTGGCCGGCCGCGTCGAGCACCTGGCCAGCCGCGGCGCCTTCGACGTGGAGGCGCTCGGCGAGGAGGCCGCCCGCTGGCTCGTCCAGGGCCCCGGCGAGGACCCGGCCGAGCACGAGGGGCACGTGCGGCCCGAGGGCCCGGGCCCCATCACGGCGGAGGCGCAGATCTTCGACCTCGCCTCCGGCACGCCGGAGGAGATCACGGGCCCCCGGGGCGAGGACGGGTTGACGGACCTGCAGCGCTCCCTCGGCGCGGTGCGCGTGTGGCGCGAGGGCCGCACGAAGGTGGACGGCCGCCTGGTGCCCTCGGGCGTGTTCACGCTCAAGCCGTACTTCTTCACCGCCGGCACCGCGAAGAAGCCGTCCGCGCCCACGGCCAACACGCTGCGCCTGTTCGACGAGCTCGAGAAGGCCAAGTCCCAGCCGCTCTGGCGCACCCTCGTGGCGCTGTCCATCCGGCACGTGGGCCCGACGGCGGCCCGCTCGCTGGCCACGGCGTTCGGCTCGATGGCGGCGCTGCGCGCGGCGGCCGAGGCCGGCGACCGGGACCGGCTGGCCGAGATCGACGGCGTCGGCCCGATCATCGCGGACGCGCTCATCGAGTGGTTCGCCGAGGACTGGCACCGGGAGATCGTGGACCGGTGGGCCGCGGCGGGCGTGGTCATGGAGGACGAGCAGGACGAGTCCACCCCGCGCACGCTCGAGGGCCTGACCGTGGTGGTCACCGGCTCGCTCGAGGGCTTCTCCCGCGACTCCGCGAAGGAGGCGATCCTCGTGCGCGGCGGCAAGGCCTCCGGGTCCGTGTCCAAGAAGACCGACTTCCTGGTGGCCGGCGACGCCGCCGGCTCCAAACTGGACAAGGCGCAGTCCCTCGGTGTGCCCGTGCTGGACGAGGCCGGGTTCACGGCGCTGCTGGCCGGCGGCCCGGACGCGGTGCGCCCGGCGGACACGGACGACGCCACCGACGGCGCCGCAGACGGGGAGGCCTCGGCATGAGCGCGCGCATCACGGTCCCGGGCCTGCTCGTGGTCGCCAAGGCCGCCGCGCGCGCCGGCGCGGACGTCCTGGCCCGGCGCTGGACCGGTCACCACCCGGCGGTGCCGCTCGGCATCGAGGAGATCGGCGCGGAGACGAAGTCCTCCGGCTCCGACTGGGTCACCGACTACGACCGCCGCGCCGAGCAGGCCGTCCGGGAGGTCATCGCCGGCTACCGCCCCTCGGACGAGATCACCGGCGAGGAGTACGGCGCCACCCTTCCGGCCGAGCCGTCCGGGTACCGCTGGTCCATCGACCCGCTGGACGGCACCACCAACTTCGTGCGCGGCCTGCCGCAGTTCTGCACCTCGGTGGCCGTCACCGGCCCGGCGGACGCCGAGACCGCCGACCTGCTGGGGGTGGCCGAGGGCACCGAACGCTGGCTGGCCGGCGTCGTGGCGGCGCCCGCGCTGGGGCGCACCTGGTTCGCGAGCGCGGGCCGGGGCGCCTTCAGCACCGCGGACGCGACGACGGCGGGCGTGGACGTGCCCGACCGGGACGCCGCCCCCGTGCAGCTCACTGGCCCCGTGCCGGGGCGCTCCGGGCGGCTGCTCGCCACCGGCTTCGGCTACGACCCCGCTCGCCGGGCCCTGCAGGTGCGCGCGCTCGCGGCCCTGCTGCCCGCGTTCGGGGACGTGCGGCGGATCGGCTCGGCGGCGCTGGATCTGTGCATGGTCGCGGACGGCACCCTGGACGCCTACGCCGAGTTCGGCACGCAGGAGTACGACTGGGCCGCCGGCGCGTTGGTGGCGGAGGAGGCCGGCGTCGCGGTGACGCGGCCCGCCTCGGCGGACGGCACGGCACATCCTGACTGGATGGTGGCCGGCGACGTGGACGGGTCCGCCCTGGCCGCCATGACGGGGGAGAGGGCATGAGGCGGATCGTCGGAGACCCGTGGTTCTACCCGGTCCTGTTCGTGGCCGGCGGACTGACGTTCATGATCGCGGGGACGCGCCTGCAGCAGGTCGGCATGATCGTGGCCGGGCTCGTCCTGGCCGGCTACGCGGTCACGTACCGGTGGGCGGTCCGGGTCCGCTCGCGGCCGTTCGCCGGCGCGCAGGCGCACGTCGAGCGCGGCGGCGTCGTCGTGTTCTGGCGGCCGGGCTGTTCGTTCACGAGGCGGCTGGTCAAGGAACTGACGGCGCAGGAGCGGGAGCGCGCCTACTGGGTGAACATCTGGCAGGAGCCGGCGGCCGCGACGTTCCTCGAAGGGCTGCACGAGGCGCGCGACGGCCACCCCCACCAGGCCGTGCCCACCGCCTGGCTGCGTCGGCGCGACTACGTCGTGGCCACGGACGCGACCCGCGCCCGCCTGAAGGACACGCTGCGCCAGCGCGCCGGAGGTGACGCATGAGCGCCCTCGTCCGCCCGCTGCGCCCCGAGGACCACGAGGCGGTCGCCGAGCTCACCCTGGCGTCCTATGTCGACGGCGGCCACATCGCCCCCGACGACGCCTACGTGAAGACCCTCATGGACGTGGCCGACCGGGCCGGCCGCGCGGAGGTGCTCGTGGCCGAGGTCGACGGCGAGGTGGCCGGGTCCGTGGTGCTCACCCCGCCCGGCTCGCCCCTGGCCGAGACCTCCGGCGACGGGGAGTACGAGTTCCGCATGCTCGCCGTGCACCCGCGGTTCCACCGCCGCGGGGTGGGCGGCGCCCTGCTGGCCGAGATCGTGGCGCGGGCCCGCGCCGAGGAGGGCGTGGACGCCGTCGTGCTGACCACCATGCCCTCCATGACCGGCGCCCACCGGATGTACGAACGCGCCGGCTTCGTGCGCGTCCCGGAGCGGGACTGGTTCCTCGCGGACGTGGTGCCGGACCTCGACCCGGCCGACGAGACCGGCCCGTTCCTCGTCTACCGGCTCGCGCTGGACTGACCCCGGGCGGGACATCGGCACCGGGACCCCATTCGGGGCGGGAAATCCCTGTCATGCGGGCCCGGAGCGCCGCGGTGGGGTGGATCTCCCGCCTCGAAGCGGTGGCGGCGGCCGGGCAGGCCCCGGCACTAGACTCGATTCCGATGTGGCCGCCGCCGCGCCGGCGTCGTCCACCCCGCCCCGACCCGTCACACGAGGAGATCCATGCCTGAGATCACCCGGGATCAGGTGGAGCATCTGGCTCGCCTGGCCCACATCCGGATGACCGACGAGGAGCTGGACACGATGTCCGGCGACCTGGAGAAGATCCTGGAGCACGTCTCCGCGGTCCAGGCCGCCGCGGGCGACGACGTGACGCCGACGTCCCACCCCATCGCGTTGGAGAACGTGTTCCGCGAGGACGTGCCGGCCGGCATGCTCACGCAGGAGGAGGCCCTCGACCAGGCGCCGGACTCCGAGGACGGCCAGTTCAAGGTCCCCGCCATCCTGGACGGAGAGTGATCACCCCCATGACCGAGACGTTCGACGTGAACGCGACCCTCGGCGCCGACGAGCTCGTCCGGCTCACCGCGCTGCAGATGGCCGAGCGCCTGCGCGCCGGCACCACCACCTCCGTGGAGCTCGTCCAGGCCCACCTGGACCGCATCGCCGCCCACGACGGCGACGTGCGCGCCGACGCCGCCGGCGACCGCGGCGTGCGCGCCTACCTCCACGTGAACACGGACGAGGCCCTCGCCGTCGCCGCCGAGGTGGACGCGATCCGTGCCGCCGGCGGCCCCGAGGCCGACGCCCTGCACCCGCTGGCCGGCGTGCCCGTGGCCGTGAAGGACAACATCGTCACGCGCGGCCAGCCGACCACGGCCGCCTCCCGCATGCTCGAGGGCTGGCTCAGCCCGTACGACGCCACGGTGGTGGCCCGCCTCCGCGAGGCCCGCCTGCCGATCCTCGGCAAGACCAACCTCGACGAGTTCGCGATGGGCGGCTCCACCGAGCACTCCGCGTTCGGCATCACCCGCAACCCGTGGGACGGGGACCGGGTGCCCGGCGGCTCGGGCGGCGGGTCGGCGGCCGCCGTGGCCGCCTTCCTGGCCCCCTTCGCCCTCGGCTCGGACACCGGCGGCTCCGTGCGTGAGCCCGCCGCGTTCACCGGCACGGTCGGCGTGAAGCCCACCTACGGCGCGGTCTCCCGCTACGGCCTCATCGCCATGGCCTCCTCGCTGGACCAGATCGGCCCCGCCGCCCGCACCGTGGCCGACACCGCGGCGCTGCAGCAGGTCATCGCCGGCCACGACCCGCAGGACTCCACGTCCCTGGCCGACGAGCCGGCGGACCTGACCGGCGCGGCCCGCGGCCGCGACCTGGCGGGGCTGCGCGTCGGCGTCGTGACGGACCTGCCGGCGGACGCGTTCCACCCGGGCATCCGGGCCGGCTTCGACGAGCACGTCGCGGCCCTGCGTGAGGCCGGCGCGGAGATCGTGGAGGTCTCCTGCCCCAGCTTCGACGCCGCCCTCGGGGCGTACTACCTGATCATGCCCTCGGAGGCCTCCTCCAACCTGGCCCGCTTCGACGGCGTCCGCTACGGCCACCGCGTGGTGCCCGACGGCGGCGGCACGATCGAGCAGGTCATGGGCGCCACCCGCGCCGCCGGGTTCGGCGCCGAGGTCAAGCGGCGCATCATCCTGGGCACCTACGCGCTGTCCGCCGGCTACTACGACGCCTACTACGGCTCCGCGCAGAAGGTCCGCACGCTCGTGCAGGAGGACTTCGCCCGCGCCTTCGAGCAGGTGGACGTCATCCTCACGCCCACCGCGCCGACCCCGGCGTTCGAGCTGGGCGCGAAGACGGACGACCCGATGACCATGTACGTCAACGACCTCGCAACCATCCCGGCCAACCTCGCCGGCATCCCGGGCATGTCCGTGCCGGGTGGCGTCGTCGACGGGCTGCCCTACGGCCTGCAGCTGATGGCACCGGCGCGCGAGGACGCGCGCCTGTACGAGGCCGGCGCCGCGCTCGAGCGCCTCGTCGGGGAGCGCCGGGGCGGGCCGGTGTGGGCCGAGGCCCCCGAGCTGGAGAAGGGCGCGCAGCGCGCCACCACCGCGACCACGGCAGGAGGCCGGGCATGAGCCACGCAGAGCAGACCATGGACTTCGCGGAGGCGATGGAGCGCTTCGACCCCGTGCTGGGCTTCGAGGTGCACGTGGAGCTGAACACCGCCACGAAGATCTTCTCCTCGGCGCCCAACGCGTTCGGCGACGAGCCGAACACCAACGTGACCCCGCTCGACCTCGGCCTGCCCGGCACCCTGCCGGTGCTCAACCGCGAGGTCGTGGAGTACGCGATCCGCCTGGGCGTGGCCCTGGACGCGCAGGTCGCCGAGACCTGCCGGTTCGCGCGGAAGAACTACTTCTACCCGGACACGCCGAAGAACTTCCAGACCTCCCAGTACGACGAGCCGATCGTCTTCGACGGCCACCTGGACGTCGAGTTGGAGGACGGTGAGGTCTTCCGCGTGGAGATCGAGCGCGCGCACCTCGAGGACGACGCCGGCAAGCTCACCCACGTGGGCGGCTCCGGGCGGATCCAGGGCGCCTCCGCGTCCCTCGTCGACTACAACCGTGCGGGCGTGCCGCTCATCGAGATCGTCACCAAGCCGATCGTCGGCGCCGGTGCGCGGGCCCCCGAGCTGGCCCGCGCCTACGTCACCGCGATCCGGGACATCGTGCAGGCCATCGACATCTCCGACGCGCGGATGGAGCGCGGCAACGTCCGCTGCGACGCGAACGTCTCGCTGATGCCCAAGGGCGCCACCGAGTTCGGCACCCGCACCGAGACGAAGAACGTGAACTCCACGCGCGCCGTGCAGCACGCGGTCACCCACGAGATCCAGCGCCAGGCCGCGGTGCTCGCCGCGGGCGGCACCGTGACGCAGGAGACCCGCCACTGGCACGAGGACACCCGCAGCACCACCTCGGGCCGCCCGAAGTCGGACGCGGACGACTACCGGTACTTCCCCGAGCCGGACCTCGTGCCCGTGCACGTGGACGCCGCGTGGGTCGAGCGCGTGCGCGCGGCCATGCCCGAGCTGCCGGCCGTGCGGAACAAGCGGCTCAAGGCCGAGTGGGGCTTCTCGGACGAGGAGTTCCGCGACGTCGTCAACGCCGGCGTCCTGGACGAGATCGTCGCGACCGTGGAGGCCGGCGCCTCCGCGGCGGCCGCCCGCAAGTGGTGGATGGGCGAGATCGCCCGCCTGGCGAACGTCCGCGAGGTCGCCGTCGCGGAGCTGGGGATCACCCCGGCGCACGTGGTGGAGGTCGAGGAGCTGATCGCCGCGAAGACGATCAACGACAAGATCGCCAAGCAGGTGCTCGGTCTGGTGGCCGACGGCGAGGGCGCCCCGAAGGAGGTCGTCGCGGCGAAGGGCCTGGCCGTGGTGTCCGACGACGGCGCGCTCACCGAGGCCGTCGACGCCGCGATCGCCGCCAACCCGGACGTGGCCGAGAAGATCAAGGGCGGCAAGATGGCCGCCGTCGGCGCCCTGATCGGCCCGGTCATGAAGGCCACCCGCGGGCAGGCCGACGCCGGCCGCGTCCGCGAGATCGTGCTGGAGCGCCTGGGCGTGTCCTGACGTCCGTGCGGGCCCTCAGCCGTCCAGGGCGGTGAGGGCCCGCGCCACGCGGGGCAGGGTCTTGCGCAGCAGGCGCCGCCAGGACCCCGCGGCCAGCCCGCCGACGATCGCGTCCCGGGCCGCCGCGTCGTCGAGCGTCTCCAGGGCCATCGCCCCGAGCCACACGCGGGCCCGGCGCGCCTCGGCCGCGTCCCGGGCCAGGTCGGGGACCTTCTCCTCGCCGTGCCACAGCGCCAGGTAGGCGACGTTGAGGGCGGGGTCCCATGCGCACGCGAAGTCCCAGTCCAGCACCCCGGCCAGCGCCCAGCGCAGCGGGGCGCGCGGGTCCTCGTCCTCGGGCACGGCACGCCAGCGCATGTTGTGCCCGGCCAGGTCGCCGTGCACGAGCGACGGCGGCACGGGCGGCGCGGCGGTCCACGTCGTCACCGTGTCCGCGAGGGCGGCCACCGCGTCCGGCCACGCCTCGGCGCCCAGCCGCGCGTCGACGTCGTGCCCCTCCCATGCGCCCAGGCGCGCGGCGACCGTCCCCGGCAGCGCCGCGACGTGCCGGGCGCGCTCCGGCGTCCACGGGCCGCGGAAGGCGAACGGGCGGCCGAGGTGCGGGGCGATCCGCGGGTCGGTGACGTCCACGGCGGCGAGGTCGTCGAGGACGCCGCGCAGCACGGCCGGATCGCCCTCGTGCGGCGGGTGCGGGCCGCCCGGGAGGAAGCGCTGCAGCACCGCGGCGCCCGGGCCCGCGGAGACGGGATCCGAGAGGGCGACCGGGACGGCCCACGACACGTCGCGTTCGGCCAGGGCCGCGGCGAGTCCGTCGAGGAGGGCCAGGCGCCGGGGCAGGTGCGCCGCGGGGTCCCGCTCGGGCGCCCACCGCGCGGCCGGGGCGGCCCCCACCTCGTGGGCCCGCGTCATCCGGAGGACGCCGACGTCCTCGAGCACGAGCACGCGGTGGAACTGCCCGCCCTCCTCCACGGACGCCGCGGCCCAGTCGGCTGTGCGGAGCCGGCGGGCGAGAGCGGGGTCGAGGCCGGGGCGGAGGTGCTGCAGGGCGCGGTGGACCAGCTCGAGCTCGCTGGGGGCAGGCGGGGAGACCACACGACCACGCTAACCCTCCCTCCTCCCTCCCGGACTTTCGAACGTGACATCGGGGGGATGGGGACTTTCGAACGGGAGACAGGCCCTCCCTCACGTTCGAAAGCGCCCGGGGGAGAGGGTGTTTTTTTTTTAGATGGGTATAAGAGACAGCCCTGGGGAAGTCGGCGGTCTATGCGATCGTCCAGCTCATCGACAAGGCCACCCAGGCCCCGCTCGGCGAGCAGACCACCGTCCTCAACCCGGCCCTGGCCGACCGCTGGGCCTTCGACCTGACCTATCAGCTGCTCGGCATCGGGTTCGCGCTCGTGCCGGTGGCCCTCGTGCTGCACCTGATGCACCTGCGCGGCCGGAACCCGTTCCGGGTGCTCGGCCTCGACCTGCGCCGCCCCGGCCGCGACTTGGCCTGGGGCCTGGGCCTGTTCGCGGCCATCGGGCTGGGCACGCTCGGCGTCTACGCCGCCGGCCGGGCCCTGGGGATCACGACGGCGATCGTCGGCTCGGCGCTCGGGGAGAGCTGGTACCAGGTGCCGGTCCTGCTGCTCTCCGCGCTGCGGCACGGACTGCTGGAGGAGGTCATCGTGGGCGCCTGGCTCGTCGACCGCCTCGGGTATCTGCAGCGGCTGCGCGCCGCGGGCCTGGCACGCGATCCGGCGCCGGCCGTGCCGTCGTCGTGGGCGAGCGCCGAGGGGCTGTTCCTGCCGACCCGCGTGGCCGTCGTCGTGCTCGCCCTCGCGCTGCTGCGCGGGGCGTACCACCTGTACCAGGGGATCGGGCCGGGCGTGGGCAACGCCCTGATGGGTGTGGTGTTCGCGCTCGTGTTCCTGCGGGTGCGCCGGGTGATGCCGCTGGTCATCGCGCACACGCTGCTGGACGCCGTCGGGTTCGTCGGCTACCCGCTGCTGGCGCGGGCGGGGCTGCTCGGCTGAGCGGCCCCGCCCCCGCGCTCAGAGCGTGACCTCGCCCTTCGGGGTGCGGAAGGTGACCGAGACGATGCCCGGGGTGCCGGAGGGCGCGACGTACTCGATGTTCACGTCCTGGACCTGGCCGTCCTCGTCGTCGCCGAGCCACTCGGCGAGGCGCTCGGGGGAGCCGGCGATGTTCAGGCGCTCGATGGTGGCCTGCGGCTCGGCCGCCTGCGAGGGGTGCATGTCCTCCTGACCGTCGGCCCAGCGCAGGATGAACGGCAGCTGCGGGTCCGCGAGGGTTCCCTTGACGCCGATCTGCCGCCAGGACAGCTCCCGGCCGTCCGGGAAGCGACGGTTGCCGGGGACGGCCTCACGGCCGAGGCGGCGCTCGAACCGGCCGATGTCCGTGGTGGCCACCGCCCAGCTCATCCAGCCGCCGCCCTGCTCGGTGCGGGCGCGCACGAGCTGGCCGAACGGCGCGCTGAGGGAGGCCGGGTGGTCCAGGGCCTCGACGACCTCCAGATACTGCCTGCCCGCCATGGGGAACAGGGCGTTCTGCGTGCCGAAGCGGGGGTGGACACCGCCCTTGATCCGCTCGATGCCCAGCGTCTCGGCGATGCGGGCGACCGTGGCGTCCAGGCCCTCGGGGCCGGCGGCGTAGGACACGTGGTCCATGCGACAGGTGTGCACTGCGCTGTTCCTCTCCGTTCCCGGGCTGCCCCGGGGGTTGACCTGGTGCGAGTCGCGGGGCGTCGAGCCCTTGACGGGTCGGGCGCCCCGTGCGGAGAGCGTATCCGCGGGTGACACGCGTGACGAAATCGTGGCGGGGCGGCGGGCTACACTCGGAGGCACGGTCACGAGAGTCAGCAACAGGCCCCGGCATGCTGACCGGCAACCCTCCTTCCGCGGTGGGGTGCCCCGGGTGACGACCAGGCCGGCCCCACAACGGACGCCGGCAAGCGCGGGCCGATCCCACGGCCCCTCTCGACGGCGCCGGGTCATCTCCGGCACCTCGACGACGCCGGTTCCCGGATCGGCACGTCGGCCGGCGGGCGGGGCGGCCGGGTCCGGCCCCTGAACCCCTCAGGAGGGTCCGCCATGACCGACCAGACCACCCCGACCCCCGACGCCTGGGGCTTCTCCACCGCGCAGGTCCACGCAGGCGTCGCCGTCGGCCAGCACGCCTTCGGTGCGACCGCCCTGCCGATCTTCCAGACCACCTCGTACGACTTCCCGTCCGCCCAGGTGGCCGCGGACCGGTTCGCGCTCAAGGACCTCGACCCGCTCTACACCCGCATCGGCAACCCGACGCAGGGCCCGGTGGAGGAGAAGATCGCCGCGCTCGAGGGCGGTGTGGGCGCGCTGCTGCTGGCCTCCGGTCAGGCGGCGACGACGTTCGCGATCCTCAACCTCGCCGGCGCCGGCGACCACGTGGTCGCCTCGGCCAGCCTCTACGGCGGCACGCAGAACCTGTTCAAGCACACCCTCGCCAAGGTCGGCGTCGAGACGACGTTCGTGACCGACCCGGACGACCTCGAGTCCTGGCGCGCCGCCGTCCGGCCGAACACCACGGCGTTCTTCGGCGAGACCCTCGGCAACCCGCGCGGGGACGTCCTGGACGTGCGCGCCGTCGCCGACGCCGCCCACGAGGCCGGCGTGCCGCTGATCGTGGACAACACGCTGGCCACCCCGTACCTGCTGCGGCCCATCGAGCACGGCGCCGACGTCGTCACCCACTCCGCCACGAAGTACCTCGGCGGGCACGCCGCGGCCATCGCGGGCGTGATCGTCGACGCCGGCACGTTCGACTACGCGCAGCACGCCGAGCGGTACCCCGGCTTCAACGAGCCGGACGAGTCCTACCACGGCCTCGTCTACGCGCGGGACCTCGGGGTGGGCTCGCCGCTCGGCGCCAACCTGGCCTTCATCCTCAAGGCGCGCGTGCAGCTGCTGCGCGACTACGGCTCGGCCATCTCCCCGTTCAACGCGTTCCTGGTGAACCTCGGCCTGGAGACCCTGTCCCTGCGCATGGAGCGGCAGGTGGCCAACGCGGCCGCGGTGGCGCGCTGGCTGGAGGGTCGCGACGACGCCGAGCACGTGGTCTACGCCGGCCTGGAGTCCAGCCCGTGGCACGAGCGGGCCCAGCGCTACCTGCCGAAGGGCGCGGGCGCGTTCGTCTCCTTCGAGATCGCGGGCGGCCGCGAGGCCGGGGCCGCGTTCGTGGACGGGCTCACCCTGCACCACCACGTGGCCAACATCGGCGACGTCCGCTCGCTCGTGGTGCACCCGGCCTCCACCACCCACTCCCAGCTCACCGACGACGAGCAGCGCGCCGCCGGCGTCACCCCCGGCCTGGTGCGGCTCTCGCTCGGCGTGGAGGACATCGAGGACATCCTCGCCGACCTCGAACGCGGCTTCGCGGCCGCCGCCCGCCGCGGCGACGACGACGCGGGGGAGCGGGCATGACCGCCGTCGCCACGCGTCCGTCGCGCACCGCGCTGCCCCGCGGCGGCCGCCACCGCCTGCGGGTCGGCGAGCTGCACACCGAGACCGGCGGGCTGCTGCCCGACGTCGAGCTGACCTACGAGACCTGGGGCACCCTCGCCGCCGACGGCTCCAACGCCGTGCTCGTGCTGCACGCCCTCACCGGCGACGCGCACGTGGCCGCGCACGAGGAGGACCCGACGCCGGGCTGGTGGGACGCCCTCGTCGGCCCGGGCCGCGCCGTGGACACGGACCGGTGGTTCGTGGTCGCCCCCGCCATGATCGGCGGCTGCCACGGCTCCACCGGGCCCTCGACGCCCGCGCCCGACGGGCGGCCCTGGGGCTCCCGGTTCCCGTTCCTCACGCTGCGGGACGCGGTCGAGGCCGAGCGGCGCCTGGCCGACCACCTCGGGATCGGCGCCTGGCGTGCCGTGATCGGCGGATCGATGGGCGGGGCTCGCGCCCTCGAGTGGGCCGCGACCCACCCCGCGCGCGTCGCCGGGGTGGGCGTGCTGGCCGCCACCGCGGCCTCCTCCGCCGACCAGATCGCGTGGGGGCAGGCGCAGACCGCGGCCATCCGCCTCGACCCGGACTTCCAGGGCGGCGACTACTACCCCGGCCCCGGCCCCGTGGCCGGCCTGGGCATCGCCCGGCGCATCGCCCACACCACCTACCGCACGGCGGGCGAGCTCGGCCAGCGGTTCGGCCGGGAACCGCAGGGCGTCGAGGACCCGTTCGGCGCCGTCGTCGGGGTGCCGGGCGGGCGCGGGCGCTACGCCGTGGAGTCCTACCTGGACCACCAGGCGGCCAAGCTCACCGACCGGTTCGACGCGAACTCCTACCTCGTGGTCACCGAGGCCCTCATGGGCCACGACGTCGGGCGGGGGCGCGGCGGCGTGGCGGCGGCGCTCGCGGACTACCGGGGCCGGGCGTTCGTGGCCGCCGTCGACTCGGACCGGCTCTACCTGCCGGCCGAGTCCGAGGCGCTCGCGGCGGCGCTGCCCGCGCGGCCGCCGGTGCACACGATCGCCTCGCCCATCGGCCACGACGGCTTCCTCACCGAATACGGCCAGGTGGCCGACACGCTCAAGCGCACCCTCGCCCTCTGAGCTTTCGTTCGGGAAACGGCGGCGTGTCGCGGCACTGTCGTTCGGGAAACGGCCACCGGTCCCCGCCGGCCGGGCTCAGGGCTCGACGATGTCCAGCGGCTCGGTGTGGTCCGAGCCCTGCGGCATCGGCGCGCCGAAGAGCGGCTCGGGGACGGGGCGCTTGGCCGTGACGCCGTCGCCGGAGGAGACGCCGCGGAGGCGGCGGACCACCCACGGCGCCAGGTGCGTGCGCACCCATGCGGCGTCCGACGCGCGGGCCGCGCGCCACGTGCGCGGCGCCGGCGGGGAGAGGCGCAGGTGCTCGAGGCCGTGCTCCACGCCGAGGGTGTCCAGCACCATCGCGGCGATCGTGTGGTGGCCGAGCGCAGAGAAGTGCAGGCGGTCCTCGGCCCACATCTCCCGCCGGGCGAGGTCCTTGAGCGACCACATGTCCGGCACCAGCGCGTCGTGCCGCAGCGCGATGGTGCGCACGTTCTCGTTGTAGATCGCCACGGTGCCGCGGATGCGGCCGATGACGGGCGTGCCCTTCACGTCGGTCGCGTTGAACAGCAGCACGGTGGCGCCGTCGGAGGCCAGACGCTCGACGACGGCGTCCAACCGGACCGCGATCTCGTCCGGGTCCGCGCCGCGCAGGATGTCGTTGCCGCCCGCGCAGACGCTGATGAGGTCCGGCCGCAGGGCGAGCGCCGGCTCCACCTGGTCCTCGGCGATCTGGTCCAGCAGCTTCCCGCGGACCGCCAGGTTGGCGTAGGCCAGGTCCTCGCCGGGCGGCGTCAGGCGGGAGAGCTCCTCGGCCAGGCGGTCGGCCCAGCCGCGGTGGTAGCCGGGACGGTCCGGGTCCGGGTCGCCGATGCCCTCGGAGAACGAGTCCCCGATGGCGACGTAGCGGCGCCACGGATGGGCGGCGGGGTCGTCGACCGGGGTCGCGTCGGAGGCGTGCGGAGGCTGGGAGGAGGATGGGTTATCCACGGGTAGGATTCTGCCCACGTCGCGCGGGAGGGGTCAACCTCCGGGAGGGGCCGACCGTGCCGCTCGCTAGGCTGGCGGACGTGAACGCGAACCCCACCCCCGCCGTCGAGCCCGTCGTCCGCTGGTCCCGCCCCGAGGGCGAGCGCACCGAGGACCTGCTGATCGTCCTGCACGGCTACGGCGCGAACGAGGACGACCTGTTCGGCCTCGTCCCGCACCTGCCCGAGCACGTCACGGTGGCCGCCGTCCGCGCGCCCCTGCCCCTGCAGCCGGGCTCCCACGCCTGGTTCCCGCTCTCCCAGGACCCCGTCACGGGCGAGCTGGGCTCCACCGCCGAGCCGGTCCGCGAGGCCGTCGAGGCCCTGCACGCCTGGGTGCAGGCGGTGCGCGGGGACTTCCGCACCGTCTCCCTGCTCGGCTTCTCGCAGGGCATGGCGATGGCCACGTCGCTGCTGCGCCTGGACCCGGAGGCCTACGCGTGCACCGTGGCGCTGTCCGGCTTCGTGGTGGACCCGGAGCTCACCGAGCCGCGGCTGCGCGAGCTGTTCACCCGCGACGACGACGTCGCCCGCGTCCGACCGAAGGTCTTCTGGGGCCGCGGCCAGGAGGACCCGATCATCTCCGAGCCCCGGGTCGAGGAGACCCATGCCTGGCTGAACGCCCACGTGGACCTCATGAAGATCGTCTACGCCGGGCTCGGCCACGCGATCAACGAGCAGGAGCTGGGCCACGTGAAGGAGTACCTCGCCCACATGGTGCCGCCCCGCGGCTGACGCACCGGACACGCTCGACGACGGCGCCGCGGCCGCCCGACGGGGCGTCGGCTCAGGCCTGCCCGGCCTGGACGACGAACGCCTCGCCGGCGAACTCGACGACGTCCCCGTCGTGCAGCTGGGCGCCGCGGCGCGTCTCCACCGCGCCGTTGACGGTGACGAGCCCGTCGGTGACGACGTCGCGGGCCATGGCCCCGTCCTCCACGAGGGAGGCGAGCTTGAGCGCCTGGCCGAGGCGGATGGACTCGTCACGGATGGGCAGGGGCTGGGCGTCGGGTGCGTTCGTCTCGGTCATGGTGTCCATCATGGCCGGTAGGCTGGACGGGATCGACCGGCGCGCCGCGCCGGAACGGGCCCGCCGCCTCGAAGGCGGCCGGGCGCCGTCGTCGTCGTGATCCCCTCCCGCCCCGCCGATGAGTACGGAAGTGATGCCCCCATGGCTGCCAAGTCCCCGCTGGACAACGTCATCAACCTCGCCAAGCGCCGAGGCTTCGTGTTCCAGGCCGGTGAGATCTACGGCGGTTCGCGCTCCGCGTGGGACTACGGGCCCCTGGGTGTGGAGCTGAAGGAGAACATCAAGGCGGAATGGTGGAAGACCTTCGTGCGCTCCCGCGAGGACATGGTGGGCCTGGACTCCTCCATCATCCTGCCGCGCGCGGTGTGGGAGGCCTCCGGCCACGTCGAGACCTTCACCGACCCGCTCGTGGAGTGCACCCAGTGCCACAGGCGCCACCGCCAGGACCACCTGCTCGAGGCGTTCGAGGCCAAGAAGGGCCGGCCGGCCGAGGGCATGGCCGAGATCGTGTGCCCGGACTGCGGCACCCAGGGCGCCTGGACCGAGCCGCAGCTGTTCTCGGGCCTGGTCAAGACCTACCTCGGCCCCGTGGACAACGAGGAGGGCCTGCACTACATGCGCCCGGAGACGGCGCAGGGCATCTTCGTGAACTTCCTCAACGTGCTGGGCGCGGCCCGGAAGAAGCCGCCGTTCGGCATCGGCCAGATCGGCAAGGCGTTCCGCAACGAGATCACCCCGGGCAACTTCATCTTCCGCACCCGTGAGTTCGAGCAGATGGAGATCGAGTACTTCGTGCCGCCGGCCGAGGCGGGCCAGCACTTCGACCGCTGGGTCGAGGACTGCTGGGACTGGTTCATCGACCTCGGCATCGACCCCGCGCACCTGCGCAAGTTCGACGTCCCCGCGGACGAGCGGGCGCACTACTCGGACGCCACGATCGACCTCGAGTACGACTTCGGCTTCACCGGCGGCGACGGCTGGGGCGAGCTGATGGGCATCGCGAACCGCACCGACTACGACCTGGGCCGGCACACCGAGCACTCGGGCACCAAGATGCAGTACTTCGACCAGGCCAACAACGAGCACTACACCCCGTACGTGATCGAGCCGTCCTTCGGCCTGACCCGCGCCATGATGGCGTTCCTCGTGGACGCCTATGCCGAGGACGAGGCCCCGAACGCCAAGGGCGGGGTGGACGTGCGCACCGTGCTCAAGCTGGACCCGCGCCTGGCCCCGGTCAAGGCCGCCGTGCTCCCGCTGTCCAAGAAGCCCGAGCTGCAGCCGGCCACCCAGTCCCTCGCCGCGGAGCTGCGCGGCCTGTGGAACATCGAGACGGACGACTCCGGCGCGATCGGCCGTCGCTACCGCCGCCAGGACGAGATCGGCACCCCGTTCTGCATCACCGTGGACTTCGACACCCTCGAGGACCAGGCCGTGACCATCCGCGAGCGGGACACCATGGCCCAGGAGCGCGTGGCGCTGTCCCAGGTGAAGTCCTACCTGCTGGAGCGCCTGGTCAAGTGAGCGGGGACGTGACGGGAGCGGCCGGGGCCGCGGGGCATGACGACGGCGGCGCGCTGTTCGACTCCGCCGCGGTCGCCGACGGGGAGATCGTGCTGCGTCCCTGGCGGCCCGGGGACGACCTGGCCCTGCTCGAGGTGTGGGGCGACCCGGCCAACGCGCAGCAGCACCAGGACCGGGCGATGCTCGCCGAGGACGCGGAACGGCCCTGGCGCCGCGCGCTCGTGGCCGAGGACGCCGGCGTGCCGGTGGCGGCCGGCGTCGTCTACGCCTCGTCCGTGCACCCGCGGCGGCTGTGGCTGTACGTCGAGACCGCGGCCGCCGAGCGGCGCCGGGGCATCGGCCGGGCGCTCGTGGCGGCCCTGCGCGGGCTCGCCGCGGAGGCGCACGCCGCCGGCGCCATCCCGACGACCGCGCTGAAGGCCCGATTCGCCAAGGACGCCCTGGTGCCCGGCGTGGCCTGCGCCGACCCGCAGACCGAGGCCGACAGTGCGACGGGCCGCCCGCCCGTGGACACGGACGCCGTGCGGTCCCAGACCGCCGCACTGGCCGCCGGCACCGAGGCGTTCCTCGTGGCCCAGGGCTTCACCCCCGTGCAGCGCTCCCGCCGCGTCGCGATCGCCCCGGGGGCCATCGGCCTGCCGGATGTGCGCGGGGAGGAGCACCCGGACGGCGTGGTCCTCGAGGAGGCCTCGACCGGCTCCGTCGAGCTGACGCAGGCGGTCGCCGCGTTCTATGACGCCGTGCACGCGTGGGACCCGTCGACCCTGAGCGTCGGGGCCGCCCAGCAGCTGCTGCTGGGCCCGGCCACCGGGGCCGCGGGCGCCGTCGTGCTCCGCGACGCGCCGAAGGCCGAGGGCGGGCGCATCCGCGCGTTCGCGGTGTCCTACACCCCGGAGCGCCAGGACGCGCCGGCCGATGTGCTCGTGGGCTGGGATCCGGAGCTGGGGGAGGAGGACGCGCTGCAGGCCGTGGCCGACCTGCTCGCCCTGCTCGTGGCCCAGTACCCCGTGCAGATCGAGGTGGACGAGGCGATGGCCCCGCTGGAGCGGATCGTGGACGGGCTCATCGGCGGCAACGCGGCGCGGACGCTGGTGGACACGTACGTGTTCGTGGACGACGCGCCGGGCGCGTGAACCGGGCGGCCGTAGCGGACCGCCGGCGCACCCGCACCCTGCGGGGCACCGTCCTGGCGGTGGCCCTGCTCAACGGCGCCTACCTGGTGGTGGAGATCATCCTGGCGGTGGGGATCGGCTCGGTGGCCCTCGTGGCGGACTCCGTCGACTTCTTCGAGGACTTCGCCGTCAACCTGCTGATCTTCGTGGCGCTCGGGTGGACGGCGGCCCGGCAGGCGGTCATCGGCAAGGTCATGGCCGGGATCATCGTGCTGCCGGCCGTGGCGGCGCTCGTCATGGCGGCCACGAAGATCGGCGACCCCGAGCCGCCGGCCGCGGGCGTGCTGCTGGGGGCGGCCGTCGGCTCGCTCCTCGTGAACATCGTGTGCGTGGTCCTGCTGGCCCGCGTCCGCGTCGACGGCGGCTCCCTCACCCGGGCGGCCTGGCTCGCGGCGCGCAACGACCTCGTGGCCGGCGTCGTGCTGATCGCCCTGTCCGGGATCACGGTGCTGACGGCGTCGGGCTGGGCGGACATCATCGTGGGCGTGCTTCTCGTGCTGCTCAACGGCTCCGCCGCCAAGGAGATCTGGGAGGCCGCGACCGAGGAGCACCTGGCGGCCCAGGCCCTCGCCGGCGAGGTCGACGACGACTGAGCGGTTCCTACGGGGCGGCGGGCAGCCGGGCGGCGAGCACCGCCCCGACGGCGGCCAGGCCCAGGAACACCGTCAGCGCCGGTGCAAGACCGACGGCGCCGGCCAGCGCCCCGACCGCCGGGCTGAGCCCAACCCCGGCCAGCCGCATGCACCAGCTCGTCACCGCCAGCCCGGTCTGCGGCCGGAGCCCGGGCGCCTCGTCGCCGAGCGCATAGGCCACGGGCACCACCACGGCGCAGCCGAGCCCCGCCAGGGCCAGCCCCGCGAACGCGGCAGGCACGGCCACCGGCTCGGGCAGCGGCGCCAGGGCCAGCCCCAGCCCCACGACGACGGCGCCCAGCCCCGCCGTCAGCGCCCCGCGGCGTCCCAGGGCGGTGAGGGTTCGGTCGCCCGCGAGGCGTCCGACGAACTGCGCGCCCAGCAGCGTCGACGCGCCGAGCACCGCCGCGGCCGGATCCAGGCCGCGCTCCGTGATCAGGAACAGGGTGGCCCACGCGTTGCCGAACTCCTCCACGCCGAACCCGGCCATCGCGATCACCACGGCGGGGACGAGCACGGCCACGGCGGCGCGGCGGGGGAGGGCTTGGGGGCCTTCGTGACTGACCCGGCTTCCTCGACACGGTCCAGGACCATCCGCACCGCGCGGTCCTTCACCTCGGGATCGAACTTCTTCGGCATGAACAACATCCTCTCGAACTCGAAAGGAAGCGGCATCGCACCCGGGACGCTTCAGCGTACATCAGCGACCACCGCCCCGGCCGTAGCGCTTGATGACAGCCTGATGCGTGACGCCGAGGGCGTCGCCGATCCTGGCCCAGGTCACCCCATCGGCTCGGGCGTCGGCGACGGCGATCTCGACGGCCTCCTCCAGCACAGAGCGGAGCACGCCGAGGTCGTAGAGCTGGGCCTCGGCGTCGGCGAGGGACGGGTCGCCCTGACGCCAGCGGAAGCCGGTCAAGTGATCGAAGGCGGCGGAGTTCGCGCTCATCAGCGACCACCGCCCATCACAGAGGCAACGGCGGCGCGCTGGCGCGGGGTCAGCGGAGTGAGTGCCAGGCGCTCACCGGCTCGGCGGCCAGCGGCGCGGGCGGCGGCGATGACGGGATCGTGGCCGTCTGCCTGCGGAGAAGGAGCGGAGCCCTGATCGAGGCCAGGGCGGACGAGCGCGGATGCGCGGGGAACGTCGATAACGACAGACATCGGAAGTCCTCAGACATGAGTATCTTCCGGTTCCCCGCCACGGTAATTGGGCTGTTTGACCGGCTACTCATCCGGGAGCAGAACCCCGCGCTTCTAAGTCGCGGCCCCGGTGGGATCTTCTTGTCTGCAACCATTCTTCCATGACTCGACTCACCAGTGCAATGACGAGTCGAGTCATGAGTCAGTCGCGTCTCGGCTCGATCCGCACGAGATCGGGGTCGAACTTCACGTGACCCGGCATGATGGGCTCGATGGTCACCGTCACCAGCTCGTCCACGAGCATCCGGCGACGGTCCATGTCCAACGCCTTCCACTTCGACTCGACAACCTCGCGGCGCTCCGCGGTGCCGACCGGCTCATCGACCTCCGCCAGCAGCTTCGCCGCCACCGACACCGAGCGGTCGAGCAGCTCCGCGTCGATCTCGTCGATGCGAGCCTTCACGTCGTTGATCGCCGCCGTGATCTCCAGGACCGGCTGATGGATGTCGCGCAGCAGCGGGCTCAGCTCCTTCACCCGCTCGACCAGGGCGTTCCGTTCGGTCAGCAGTTCCTCGCGATCCGGCCCGGCGGCTTCCTGCGGCATCACGAGGTCGTGCACGTCCACGGACGACAGGCGCGTGAGCACCGCCTCGGTGACCATCGCATCGACGGGCTCGCGCTGGCGGGTGAGATGGAACTGCTCGCCACAACGGTACGTCGGCTGCTTGCGGCTGTTCGTCCCCGAGACGAGCGTCGCGCCGCACTTCCCACAGAGGCCGATCGTGGACAGGAGGTACTTCGGCTGATTGCCCTGCCTCGCCGACCTCCGCACGTTGTCCTCCAGCTTCGCCACCGCGGCCCGCCACGTCTGCTCGCCGACGATGGGCGGGAACGCCTCGCCCTGCACCGGGTACAGCTCGCCGGTCTTGTAGTGGCGGATGAAGCCAGCGTAGAGCGAGTTCGCCAGCAGATACCGCACAGCATCGACGGAGAACTCCGACCCGCGGGCGGTGAGGTGGCCAGCGCTGTTCAAGTCCTCCCGGATGCGACGGATCGACAGCGACGGCTCACCGAGGAACGCATCGAAGGCCCGCCGAACTGCGGCGGCCTCCTCCTCGATCAGCTCGCCCTCCCTCGTCCAACCGAACGCCTTCCAGGTGGACGCCGGGATGCCTTCAGCGCGGCGGCGCTCGTTCGACCTGATCTGCCGCTCCGCCTTGCGTCGAGCCTCGAACCGGGCGAGAGCGGCGAGCATCGTCGCTCGGAACTCTCCGTCGGCCGTCGAGAGGTCGATCTCGCCGTCCACTGTGACGACGCGCAGGCCGAGGTCGATCAGCGTGTTGAGGTCCTTCGTGCTCCGCAGCAGTCGGTCCATGTCCACGGCGACGACCATCGAGAATCGACCTGCTCGGGCGTCGTCCAACATCTCGGCCCAGCGGGTGCCAGCTCGACGCTTCTTCGTCGCCGACACCGCGTTGTCCTCGTAGACCTCGACCACGTTCCAGTCCTTGGCCTCGGCCAATGCCCTGATCTTCCTCAGTTGTGTATCGACCGTCCAGCGGTCGCCTTTGCGGTCCATGGAGGCGCGGACGTAGGCCGCCACCTCGTTCGTCTTCCTCAGCGCTACCAGTTCGACCATGCAACCAAGCTTACGTGGACGAGTGTTGCAACCCCGACATGCGCTACCGCAGGTCGATCACGCCGGTGCCGAGGCTGATCCGCTCGGTGCGGGCGGCCATCGCGGCGAGGATCGGGAACGGCGAGGAGAACATCCGCTGGAAGTGGTGGACGCGGAGCCAGGCGCCGTCGAGTCCGGCGTCCTCGGCGGCCACGGCCATGGCGACGACGTCGTCGAGCGCCTGCCGCGCGTCCGGTTCGGCGCCGGGACGGTGGATCCAGTGGCCGAAGTTGAGGAAGCCGAGGTGCTTGCGGGTCATGCCGGGTGCAACCGCGGGGCGGGCGGGGCTGTTCCCGGTGCTCGTCTGACCGCCGGCCGGCGACATCACCTGCGGGCAGACCCGCGGAGATGTCGCTGCGGAGCGGTCGATCGTCGCGGCGTCCGCCATACTGGCGGGCATGAGTGAGCAGTGGAGCGAGAAGGACATCGAGCTGGCGAACCGGCTCTTCGACATGGCGCGGGACGGGGACACGGCCCAGCTGAAGGCATACCTGGACGCCGGGGTGAGCACGCGCCTGCGCAACCACGCGGGCGACTCCTTCCTCACGCTCGCCGCCTATCACGAGCACCCGGACACGGTGGCGATGCTGATCGAGGCCGGCGCCGAGATCGAGCACGCCAACGACCGCGGCCAGCGCCCCCTGACCTGCGCCACGTTCAAGCGGGACGTCGCCTCCATGCGCCATCTTTTGGCCGCCGGTGCGGACCCGGACGCGGGCACCCCCTCGGCGCGCCAGACCGCCCAGATGTTCGCCGGCGATGACCTGCTGGCGGTGCTCGACGGCGGGGACGCGGCGCCGGCGTCGGAGGCCTGACCCGCCGGGACGACGGTCTGCCCGTCCTGGCGGGGCGCCTCGGCGATCGCCTCCCAGCGGGCCTCGTCGTGGGGCACGGTGACGTGGGTGCCGGGCGGAATGGAAGAATGGACCCGACATGACTTCTTCCCACACCCTCCCCGCCGCGGCGGCGGTCGACGGCGCCCCCGACGTCGTCGACCCCCACGCCGCGCACTACGCCAAGTCCGCCGGTGCGGGCCGCCGCATCGCCGACGACGACCAGCTCCACGAGGGCCGCCACGCCGCGCCCACCACGGATCGCCTCACGCTGCCTCCGCTGCGGCTCGGCCCGCTGACGATCGAGACGCCCGTGGTCCTGGCCCCCATGGCCGGCATCACCAACACCGCGTTCCGCCGCCTGTGCCGCGAGTACGGTGGCGGCCTCTACGTCAACGAGATGGTCACGGCCCGCGCGCTGGTCGAGCGGAAGCCCGAGTCGATGCGCATCATCCGGCACGACCCGGACGAGGTCCCGCGCTCCGTCCAGCTCTACTCCGTGGACCCGGTCACCACGGGCGCCGCCGTGCGCATGCTTGTGGAGGAGGACCGCGCGGACCACATCGACCTCAACTTCGGCTGCCCCGTGCCCAAGGTGACCCGCCGCGGCGGCGGCTCCGCCCTGCCGTGGAAGTCCGAGCTCTTCGCCTCCATCGTCAAGGCCGCCGTCACCGAGGCGGCGAAGAAGGACATCCCGGTGACCGTGAAGATGCGTCGCGGCATCGACGAGGACCACCTGACCTTCCTCGACGCCGGCCGCACGGCCCGCGACCTCGGCGTCGCCGCCGTGGCCCTGCACGGGCGCACCACCCGCCAGTTCTACTCGGGCACCGCCGTGTGGGAGGACGTCGCCCGGCTGCGCGAGGCCCTGCCGGACATCCCCGTGCTCGGCAACGGCGACATCTGGTCCGCGGAGGACGCCATCGCGATGGTCGAGCAGACCGGCGTGGACGGCGTCGTGATCGGCCGCGGCTGCCAGGGTCGGCCGTGGCTGTTCGGGGACCTGCAGGCCGCGTTCGAAGGCCGCCAGGACCGGTTCCAGCCGACCCTGGGCATGGTCGCGGACACGCTGTACCGCCACGCCGAGCTGCTCGTGGACACCTTCGGCGGCGACGAGCTCAAGGCGCTGCGGGACATCCGCAAGCACGTGGCCTGGTACTTCAAGGGCTACCCCGTGGGCTCCGAGATCCGCACCGCGCTGTCCACCGTCCCGGACCTGGCCACGATGCGCGAGATCCTCGCCCGCGTGGACCGGGACCAGCGCTACCCGGGCGAGGCCGCCGAGGGCCCCCGCGGCCGGGCCGGCGCCCCCAAGCGACCGCACCTGCCGGACGGCTGGCTGGACTCCCGCGAACTCAACGCCGAGCAGCAGGCCATGATCGCCGCCGCCGAGCTGGACGTCTCCGGTGGCTGAGCCCACGACGCCGGTGCCCTCCGCCGGAACGCCCGCCGCGCCGTCGTCGCCCTGGACCGGCGCCGCCCACCAGCCGGTGCTGTTCGGCCCGGAAGGCCGGCCCCCGTATGCCGGCCGCGCCGTGCAGACCCCCGGCTACACGCCGTGGGACCGGGAGCGGTGGCTGCCCGAGCCGCCCAAGTCCTCCTACCGCTCGGACTTCGAGCGGGACCGTGCCCGCGTGCTGCACTCCGCGGGCCTGCGCCGGCTGGGGGCCAAGACCCAGGTGGTCGCCCCGGACGCGGACGACTTCGCCCGCACCCGCCTGACGCACTCACTCGAGGTGGCGCAGGTGGGACGTGAGCTCGGTAGGTCGCTGGGCTGCGACCCCGACCTCGTGGACACCGCCTGCCTGTCCCACGACCTCGGCCACCCGCCCTTCGGACACAACGGGGAGAAGGCGCTCGACGCGGCCAGCGAGGACGTCGGCGGCTTCGAAGGCAACGCCCAGACCCTGCGGCTGCTGGCCCGCCTCGAGCAGAAGAAGCTCTTCGCGGACGGCTCCTCCGCGGGCCTGAACCTCACGCGCGCCGCCCTCGACGCCGCATGCAAGTACCCGTGGACCCGTGAGGACGCCCCGCTGCGCCCCGACGGCACGCGTTCGCGCAAGTTCGGCGTCTACGAGGACGACCTGCCCGTGTTCCGCTGGTTCCGCGCCGGGGTGCCCGGCACGCGCACGTCCATGGAGGCCCAGGTCATGGACCTCGCGGACGACATCTCCTACTCCGTGCACGACGTCGAGGACGGCGTGGTCAACGCCGTGTTCCAGCTCAAGTGGCTGGCCATCCCGGAGCACCGGGAGCGCGTCGTGGAGACCACCCGCCAGTGGTACCTGCCGCACACGGACCCGGCCGAGGTCGACGCGGCCCTGGCCCGCCTCGAGGCCACCGACGTGTGGGTCTCCGAGATGGACGGCTCCCGGCGGGCGCTGGCGGCGATGAAGGACATGACGAGCCAGCTGATCGGCCGGTTCTGCAGCGCCGCCTTCGACGCCACGCGTCAGGTGTTCGGCAACGAGCCGCTCACCCGCCACGGCGCCGACGTCGTGGTGCCCGAGGAGACGGAGACCGAGATCGCCGTGATGAAGGGCATCGCGGCGGCCTACGTGATGACCGCCGAGCAGCGCCAGCCGCTCTACGCGCGGCAGCGCGAGGTGCTCGCGGAGCTCGTGACGCTGCTCGACGCGACGGGGGACCGGTACCTCGAGCCGATGTTCGCGTTCGACTGGGCGCAGGCCCCCGACGACGCAGCCCGGCGGCGCGTGGTGATCGACCAGATCGCCTCGCTCACCGATTCGACCGCCGTCGAGTGGCATCACACCCTGGTGCAGGGCGCGGAGTTCCGGCGCGTCTGGCTCTGACCGGCGGGTCCAGCAGCGCGGGAAGCACCGCGCCGGCGGGACCCCGCAGGACGTGCGTGACCGCGCCGCTCAGCTCGGTCTCCACCGGGTTGATCTCCACGACGGCGGCCCCGGCCCCCAGCGCCACGAACGGCAGGGACGCCGCCGGCTGGACGATGCCCGAGGTGCCGACCACCAGGCACAGGTCGCAGTCCTCGAGCGCGGCGAAGGCGCGGTCCCAGGGCTCGGCCGGCAGCATCTCCCCGAACCACACGATCCCCGGGCGGATCAGCCCGTCCCCGCACACGGTGCAGGCCGGCGGTGCCTCGCGGAGCATCGCCTCGAGGTCGGCCTCGGAGCCGGCCGTCGCCTCGTCCGCGGGCGCGCCCGGATCGACGTCGGCGGGGGCCCCGCAGTCGGCGCAGCGGTGCTCGAACAGGGACCCGTGCAGGTGCGCGAGGACCCGGGCGCCGGCGCGCTCGTGCAGGTCGTCCACGTTCTGGGTGACCACCTCCAGGCCGGGCGTGCGGCGCTGCCAGACGGCGACGGCGTCGTGCCCCGGATTCGGTTGGCGGGCCCGCACCATCCGGGCACGCCACCGGTACCAGGACCACACGAGCGCGGGATCCGCGAGGAATGCCTCCTCCGTGGCGAGCTCCTCCGCGGAGAACCGCTCCCACAGGCCGGTCTGGGCGTCGCGGAACGTGGGGATGCCGGACTCGGCGCTCATCCCCGCCCCGGAGAGCACCACGGGACGCTCGGCGGCGGCCACGAGCGCGCGGACGGCGTCCAGCACGTCAGGGTCGAGGTCGGGGGCGGAGGCGGCGAGGACGGGGTGCGGATCGGCCATGTCCCCAGCCTAGGTGTAGGAGGGCATGACGTTGTTGACTCGGGTCGGTGCCAGTGAGGCCGGAGGAGCGTCTCCGCAGGAGGTATGAGGCCGATGGTAGTTGTAGTGGTTCACCCACACCGCCAGGGCCTCACGC